>JALYUN010000065.1 GCA_030853725.1 Pseudomonadota bacterium
CCTTCGAGCAAGAGCGTTTGGGTCGGAAGTGCAATTTGCGCACCGTGTTGCCCGATGCTCTGGCCAATCTTTAACAGCACATCCTGCTTGATTTCGTGGTATTTCACCCAGACGCGGGTCTTGGTGAAGCTGTAGATCATCAACTGCAGCGACGACGTGCCGAAGCGGATGAAGTTGACGATCAGGGTTTCGGCAGCGTCGACACCAGAATGCGACTGCAGCATGCTGCGTCGCATCGACGACCGGTGGGACAGCGGAAAAGTCGGCACAGCGCAGACCGATGGTTTCCATGATGCGTCGGTGCTGCAACATGAAGCCGATGCCGTACAACCAGACTGCGGCGACGATGGGGCGGCCCGCGGTCTGCACGATCGCGTCGTCCCACACCGTTCGGGTGCTCGTGGTGATCCCGGCGGTACGCTTGAGCAAACTCTGCGCAATCTGGTGGAGCACCAGCGTCATCACGATGATGACGAGCAGCGAAGCCAGCCACAAATCGATGCCGACGGCCTGCCTGAGACGCTGCTATGGCGATGCATCGCCGCGCAGACTGTGGCGAGGCCATCGCGTGCTCTGCACCGATCGGTCGACGTAAGCTCTGGCGTATGGAGACACCTGCACACCCACCCGAGCATCCGCCAGAAACGCTGACACTTCGAGGCGACCACATCGCACTGGACGCCTTGCTGAAGTGCTGCGGCGTCGCCACCAGCGGGGGAGATGCCAAACAGTTGATCGCCAGCGCTGCCGTTCAGGTCAACGGCGAAACCGAACTGCGGCGCGG
Source organism: Pseudomonadota bacterium (assembly GCA_030853725.1). Lineage (GTDB taxonomy): Bacteria > Pseudomonadota > Gammaproteobacteria > Burkholderiales > Burkholderiaceae_C > Rubrivivax. The sequence goes on from JALYUN010000065.1 coordinate 785, forward strand.
CCGCAAATTGCGACACGGCGACAGGGTTGACATCGGAGGCAAGCGAATCGGCGTCACCGCCGATCACACCCCGCCGCCGAGTTCAGCCCTGGGGATCTGAAAGAAAGATCTCGACGCGCCTGTTCTGCGCGCGGCCGGCATCGGTTCCATTGGTCGCGACCGGCTCGCGTGAACCGCGGCCGCTGACTGTGATCTGGCGCGCACTGACCCCGTGCGTCGACAAGTAGTCACGCACCGACTCGGCACGGTCGAGCGAAAGGGGGTCGTTGACCGCATCGCTACCGGTGCTGTCAGTGTGGCCTACCACCGTCACGCGGATGTTGGAATCCATGCCACGGCCGACTTCGTCCAGCACCGGTCGCATCTGTGGGTTGATCGTGGCGCTGCCGGTTTCGAAGGACACGTCGCTCGGCACGTTAACCTTCAGCCGGTTGTCGGACGTGCGGTCGACCGCTACCGAGGTTCCACTGCTGGCCTGCTCGATCGCCTTGCGCTTGTCCTCCAGATGCTTGGACCAGAGGTTGCCGGCGATAGCGCCTACCGCACCGCCGATGATGGCGCCGCGGCCGGCTCTGCCACCGGCCACGCCGCCGATCACGGCACCCGTGGCGGCACCGACGCCGGCACCGGTGGCCGTGCCCTGCTGGCGAGCGGACATCGACTCACAGCCCGACACCAACGTAACGGCGCTCAGCACCACCGCGGTCATTACCGCCGCCACCGCGATCGTGGGTCGGTTGGCCACAGCAACCCGGCGTGCCGGTTTGTCTAGTGTCGAGTTTGGGTTCATCGTGATCTCCTGAGGGTATGCCGCAACTGTGCAGAGTGTGATCGCCGGGGCAGTCACGTGGCGTCGGCTGTTGCCATCAGCAAAGGCTCTTGCAATCCGGCTCGGCACGTAGTCGCGGTCCTACCCCGGCCGGAGCGCCGGATGCGGCCGGCCGCGCCGTGGACAATCGCTGCTCTTGCAGCAGAGGCCACGGAGACCTATCGATGCTCGTGCATCCCCAATTCGACCCGGTGGCGTTGCACCTGGGTCCGGTGCAGATCCACTGGTACGGCCTGACCTATCTGGTCGCGTTTGGCCTGTTCCTGTTTCTGGCATTGCGTCGCATACGGTTGCCGCATTTCGCTGCGGTGGGTTGGACCCGGCGCGAAGTCGAAGACCTGTTGTTCTACGGCGTGGTGGGGGTGGTGCTGGGCGGGCGACTCGGCTATGCACTCTTCTACAAGCCGGGCGAGTATCTGTCGCACCCGCTGGAGATTTTCATGGTGTGGCGCGGCGGCATGTCGTTCCACGGCGGCTTGATCGGCGTGATGCTGGCCGTGGCGCTGTTTGCCCGCCGGCGGGGGCGCACGTTCCTGCAGGTGATGGACGTGGTGGCGCCGTGCGTGCCGACCGGGCTGGCTTCGGTGCGCATTGGAAATTTCATCAACGGTGAGCTCTGGGGCCGCGCTGCCGACCCATCGTTGCCGTGGGCGATGGTCTTCCCGCAGAGCGGCAGCATGGTCCCGCGCCACCCTTCGCAGATCTACGAGTTCTTGCTGGAAGGGATGCTGCTGTTCGTGCTGCTATGGTGGTACGGGCGCAAGCAGAGGCCGACCGGGCAGGTGGCCTTCGCTTTCTTGTTCGGTTACGGTGTGCTGCGTTTCATTGCCGAATACTTCCGCGAGCCCGACAGCTTCCTCGGAATTCTTGCGCTCGGCATGAGCATGGGGCAGTGGTTGTCGGTACCGATGATCGTGATCGGTGGGTTCATGTGGTGGTGGTGCGGTCGTCGAGGGCAGACGCTCACATGAAGCCCCCACGCTCACTGCGCTCGCTGGTCCCCAAAGGGGCGCGTCTCTGCTTTCGGAGCGGCCGGCGGCGCTGACATGAGAGTCGTCTTTCTGGACACCGAAACCACCGGGCTTAACCCGCTTCAGGGTGACCGCGTGGTCGAAATCGGTTGCATCGAACTCGTCAACCGCCGCCCCACCGGCCGCCGCCTGCACCACTACGTCAACCCGCAGCGTGCGAGCCATCCTGATGCCTTGCGTGTGCACGGCCTGACGGAATCTTTCCTGGCCGACAAACCGTCGTTCGCGGCCATTGCCGACGAACTGCTGGCATTCGTGGACGGCGCCGAGATCGTGATCCACAACGCGGCTTTCGACCTCGGCTTTCTCGACGCCGAATTCGACCGGCTGGGTCGCGGCAGCTTCAAGCCGCTGCTCGCCAAGGTCAGCGACAGCCTGCTGATGGCGCGCAACCTCTACCCCGGCAAGAGCAATTCGCTGGACGCCTTGTGCAAGCGCCTGGAGGTCGACAACAGTGGGCGGGACCTGCACGGTGCGCTGCTCGACGCCGGCCTGCTGGCCGAGGTCTGGCTCGGCATGACTCGGGGACAGGATGGGCTGTTGATCGATCCCGGCAGCGTCGATGGGAGCGTCGCTGACGCCCCGCAAGTCGACCTGCGCAACTTCGAATTGCCGGTAATCGAAGCCAGCTCAGATGAATTGGCAGCACATGTGCTGATGCTGCAACACATCGACCAAGCCAGCGGCGGCAAGACGCTCTGGCGCTCGGTGCTGCCGGCCTGAGAAAGCAGCGCGGCTACTTTTTCGCCGCGTTCTCGATGGCCACCAGCAAGTGCGCCGTGTTGATCAGTGCCATGTGGGTCAGGGCCTGCGGAAAGTTGCCGAGCATGTGGCCGCTGCGCGGGTCGACTTCTTCCGAGTACAGACCCACGTCATTGGCCAGATGCAGCAACGCCTCGAACTGTTTGCGCGCTTCGACCGTGCGGCCGGTCAGTGCCAGTGCGTCGGCCAGCCAGAAGGCGCAAGGCAGAAAGGCCCCTTCACCCGGGGGCAGGTTGTCGACGCCTGATTCGGTGGCATAGCGCAGCAGCAGGGTCGCGTCGGGGTGCTGCTCGGCCGGGGCACCATCGACAGCCAATTCGCGCTGAATCGCTTCAACGGTGCCGCGCACCCGCGGATCGCTGCCCGGCAGGAAACCGACGCGCGGCACCAGCAACAGACTGGCGTCGAGTTCAGGGCTGCCGTAGTGCTGTACGAACGCGTTCTTCGTAGTGTCGAACCCGCGCTCGCAGACCTGGGCGTGGATCTCGTCGCGGGTACGGCGCCATTCGTCTACCGGGCCATCGAGCTGGAACAGCTCGACCTCTTTGACTGCCCGGTCGAAGGCCACCCAGGCCATGACTTTCGAGTGCACGAAGTGACGTCGCGGACCGCGCACTTCCCAGATGCCTTCATCGGGGTCGCGCCAGTGAACCGACAGGAAGTCGAGGATCGTGCGCTGAATGCGCCAGGCATGCGGCTGCGGCGGCAGTCCCGCCATCCGCGCCAGGTGCAAGGTGTCCATTACTTCGCCGTAGACGTCGAGCTGAAATTGCTTGGACGCGGCATTGCCGATGCGCACCGGGGTCGCGCCGCCATAACCGGGCAGCCACGGCAGCTCGAGTTCCGTCAACCGGCGTTCGCCGGTGACGCTGTAGAGCATTTGCAGGTCGGCCGGCGCGCCAGCCACGGCGCGCAGCAACCATTCGCGCCAAGCCGCGGCTTCATCGGTGTAGCCGGCCGAAATCAGCGCGCCCAGCGTGAAGGTGGCGTCGCGCAACCAGCAGTAGCGGTAGTCCCAGTTGCGGCTGCCGCCGGCCTGCTCCGGCAGCGAAGTCGTGACCGCGGCAACGATGCCACCGGTAGGCTCGTAGATCAGCGCCTTCAGCGTGATCAACGAGCGCTGCACTGCTTCGTTCCAGGGCCCGGGGTTGCGGCATTGGCTGGACCACCGGCGCCACCAGGTGTCGGTGTCCTTCAGCGCTGCTTCGACATCAATCGACGACGCCAACGGCAGATGCGACGGCTGGTAGTTCAACTGAAACGGCACGCGCTCGCCGGCACGAACCTCGAATTCACCCACCGTCTTCATGTCTTCGCCACGGGTTTCGATCGGCGTGTGCAATTCCAGCGTGTCCGGGCCGGCGGTGGCGAGCACCGCGTGGTCGACCCGCCGTACCCACGGCACCGCGCTGCCATAGTCGAAACGGATCACCAACTCCATCGTCATCGACACCGTGCCGCGCAGGCCTTCGACGATGCGCACGATGTCCATGCGCTGATTCTCGATCGGCATGAAATCAATCAAGCGGATCGCACCGGTGTCGGTTTCGAAATCGGTTTCGAGCACCAGCGTGCCCTCACGGTAGCGCCGCCGCACAGCGCGCACGGGTTGATCGCCGCTGGCCGAAGTCGGTGCGATCTGCCAGTGACCGTGTTCCGGCGTGCCCAGCAGCGCCGCGAAGCAAGCCGCGGCATCGAAGCGCGGTGTGCTCAACCAGTCGATCGACCCGTTGCGGCCCACCAGGGCGGCCGTGTGGCCGTCGCCGATGACGGCGTAGTCCTCGATCGGTTGGGTCACCGTGTACGTCCTTTCGCAGCCTTGATGCAGGGGTCGCGCCAGCCGCCATCGGCAGCGATCAGACGGTCGGCTTCACCAGGTCCCCAACTGCCCTTTTCATACGGGACGGTGGCGGTGTGGTTCTCCAGCACCGGCTCGACCACAGCCCACGCGGCTTCGACCGCGTCCTGGTGGGTGAAGAGCGCGTCGTCGCCAATCAATGCGTCAGCCAGCAGGCGCGCGTAGGGCAGGGCACCGGACGCGGGCTGCGAGTCCACGATCAACTCGCGGCTGTCACCGATGAAGGCGCGCCCGTCGCGTTTGACGCGCGCCGAGATCGCAATGTCGGAAGCCGGGTTCAGCTCGAAGCGCAGCGTGTTGCCTTCGGCATGGGCGTCGTCGTCGATGAAGAGCCGCTGCGGCGGCGGTTTCAGCCGAATCAGCACCTCGCCGGCCTTGCATGGCAAATTCTTGCCGGAGCGCAAATACCAGGGGACGCCGGCCCATCGCCAACTGTCGATCGAAAGACGCAGTGCGCAATAGGTTTCGACATCGGAGTCTTCGTCGACCTTCTGCTCGTCGCGGTAGCCGCGGTATTGGCCACGCACCAGGTCGTCTGCGTGCAGCGGGCGCATGGCGCGGAGTACATCGGCCTTCGCGCGTTGCACCGCGTCGAAACCGGGCTCGGCCGGCGGTTCCATCGCCAGCAACGCGACGATTGGAACAGGTGGTTCTGCACCACGTCGCGCAGGCAACCGGCGCTTTCGTAGAAGCCGCCCCGGCCGTCGACC
>JALYUN010000084.1 GCA_030853725.1 Pseudomonadota bacterium
CCGCGTGCGCTGGCCTTGCGTCGCATCGTGCTGCCCCAGGCCATGCGCGTGATCGTGCCGCCGGCGGGCAACCAGTTCATCTCGTTGCTGAAGGCCACCTCACTGGTCTCGGTAATCGCGGGCGGCGACCTGCTGACGGCGGCCGAGAACATTTCATCGGCCAACCTCCACACGATCGAGCTGATGCTGGTGGCGACTTTCTGGTACCTCACGTTGACCTCGATCACCGGGCTCGGCCAATACTTTCTGGAACGGCGCCTGGCGCGTGCCACGGCGAGCGGCCATGGCAGGTGATAACCAACGCCCGCCGCTGCTGCAGGCGCTGGGTGTGACCAAGCGCTTCGGCAAGGAAGAGGTCCTGAAGGGCATCGATTTCGACGTCCACAAGGGCGAGGTGTTCTGCCTGATCGGCCCTTCGGGCTCGGGCAAGAGCACGGTGCTGCGGTGCATCAACCACCTGGAAAAAATGGACGCCGGCCGCATCCTGCTCGACGGTGAACTGATCGGCTATCGCGATGGCGGCGACCGCCTGTTCGAGTTGAGCGAACGCGCCGTTTGCGCACAGCGGCGTCAGATCGGCATGGTGTTTCAGCGCTTCAATCTGTTCGCGCACCAGACCGCACTGCAAAACGTGATGGAGGCGCCCACGCATGTGCTGGGCGAATCAGCCGCGGCTGCACGCGAACGTGCGGCTGCGCTGCTGGCGCAGGTGGGGCTGGCCCACAAGGCCGATGCCTACCCGGCGCAACTCTCGGGCGGTCAGCAGCAGCGCGTGGCGATCGCGCGTGCGCTCGCGATGCAGCCGAAGCTGATGCTTTTCGACGAGCCGACCTCGGCGCTCGACCCCGAACTGGTCGACGAAGTGCTGGGCGTGATGCGCGCGCTGGCCGCAGCAGGCACCACCATGATCGTCGTCACCCACGAGATGGCATTTGCACGCGATGTCGCGAATCGCGTCGCGTTCATGGATGGCGGCGAGATCGTCGAATCCGGCGCGCCCGGTGAGATGCTGGAACGACCGCAGCATGAGCGCACCCGCAGTTTTCTGTCACGCATCATCACGCCGCAGCAAGCTCACTGAAACACCGCAGGCGACTGGCGCAGCAACGGTGGCGTCTACCGAGAAAGTCCTTGGCCGACTCCACACCTCATTCGATGTTCTGCACTTGTTCGCGCATCTGCTCGATCGCCACCTTCATTTCCACCGCCAACGCCGTCAATTCGATCGCGGCCGATTTCGAACCCAGCGTGTTGGCTTCGCGCTGCAGCTCCTGAATCAGGAACTCGAGCCGCTTGCCCAGTTCACCACCGGCAGCCAGCAGGCGCTCGATCTCGTCCAGGTGCGACGACAGGCGCGAAAGTTCTTCGGCCACGTCGATCCGGATCGCAAAGGATGCGGCTTCGCCCAGTGCCCGTTCCTGCAACGCCTGCGCCGGGATCGAAGCTCCAGCCTGCACGGCGTTCAAGGCTTCGTTCCAGCGTTCCAAAAAGCGCGCCTGCTGGCGCTGCACCACCACCGGCAGCAGGGGCGCGGCTTGTGCCGCCAGCGCACGCAGCGTGGCCACGCGCTCTTGCAGCATCGCTACCAGGCGCGCGCCTTCGCGGGCGCGGGCTTCGCGCAGGCCCGCGATGCACTTTTTTGCCGCAGCCAGCGCCGGCTCGTCCACGCGCTGGCTGCGCGCGCCACCGCGGCACCACTGGAAGATCTCGTTGACCGACAGCGCACGGGCCTCCGGCAGCCAACCCTGCACCGAGGCCTGCTGGTGTGCCAGACGGTTCAGCTGCTCGGGCGTCGGCAGCGGCAATGCCGTGTCGGCATCGCCACCGAGGTTGATGCGCAGTTCGATCTTGCCGCGCTTGAACGCGGCCGAGAGCAGTTCTCGCAAGCCTGGCTCCAGCATCCGTACTTCGTCGGGTAGGCGCAGCGCCAAGTCGAGAAAACGCCCGTTGACCGAGCGCGCTTCCACGCTCAGAACAGCGCCGTTTTCCGGGGCCTCAGTGGCCGTATTGGCATACCCCGTCATGCTATAAACCGCCATGCGCCGCACTCCTGATATTCGTGAATTGATTGATTCATACCGCTCGATAACTGCCGCTTCGCGAGTCCCGACTTTCGGCCGTACTTTCAACCGTAGTTAGCGAGCGCGATTATGTCAAAGCCCAAGCCCGCGCCGCTGCCATCGGGCACTGTGGTCGGCGGTTATTCGGTCGTCAAGAAGCTGGCCGCGGGTGGCTTCGGTGTGGTCTATCTGGCCGAGGCCCCCGACCAGCAAATGGTCGCGATCAAGGAATACCTGCCGGCTTCGCTGGCCGAACGTTCCGCCGGCGAATTGACACCGCGCGTCAAGCCCGACAAGCAGCCGCTGTACCGGTTGGGATTGAAGAGCTTCTTCGAGGAAGGCCGCTCGCTGGCGCAGATCAGCCACCCCAGCGTCGTCAGCGTGCTGAATTTCTTTCGCGAGAACGAAACCGTCTACATGGTGATGAACTACCTGCAGGGCGACACCCTGCAGGACTTCATCGTCACCGCGCGCGACCTGAAGCGCGACAAGGTGTTTCGTGAAAGCTCGATTCGCAGCCTGTTCGACGAAATATTGCGCGGCTTGCGAATCGTGCACCAGCACAAGATGCTGCACCTGGACATCAAGCCGGCCAACATCTTCGTCACCAACGACAACAAGGCGGTGATGCTCGACTTCGGCGCCGCGCGCGAGGTGCTGAGCAAGGAAGGCAATTTCATTCGCCCGATGTACACGCCCGGCTTTGCGGCGCCCGAGATGTACCGCCGCGACGGCACGCTTGGCCCCTGGACCGACATCTACGCCATCGGCGCCTGCATCTATGCCTGCATGCAGGGCTACCCGCCGAACGACGCACCGCAGCGCATCGAAAAGGACCGGTTGGCGCTGAGCCTGTCGCGGCTGCGCAATGTGTATTCGGACAATCTGATCGAAGTCACCGAATGGTGCATGTCGCTGGACCCGCTGTCGCGCCCGCAGAGCGTGTTCGCGCTGCAAAAGGAATTGGCGCGTGAAACCGAGCGGCGCTACACCAAGCTGAGTTTCGGCGAACGCCTGAAGCTGCAACTGGAAACCCTCAAGACCAGCGCCAAGGTCTGATTCCGTCGCAAGGGCACCATGCAATTCACTGTGTATCAACTCAGCCGCAAGGGTGGGCGTGAGAAGAACGAAGACCGCATGGGCTATTGCTACACGCGTGACGCGGGCCTGTTCGCACTGGCCGACGGCATGGGCGGGCACCCTGAAGGCGAAGTTGCCGCGCAGTTGGCGCTGCAGACGCTGTCTGCGATGTTCCAGCGCGAAGCGCGCCCGGGTCTGGCCGACCCCCAGCATTTCCTGCACGACGCCATCGTCAGCGGGCATCACCAATTGCTGCGCTATTCCACCGAGAAGTCGCTGATGGATTCACCGCGGACCACGGTGGTGGCCTGCGTGATCCAGGGCAACGCGATGCACTGGGCGCACTGCGGCGACTCGCGGCTGTACCTGGTGCGCGGCGGCAAACTGCTGGCGCGCACCCGCGACCATTCCTATTCGGAACTGCAAGACACACTGGCGCCGACCGCGACGCTGGCCGACCGCGTCAACCGCAACGTGCTTTTCACTTGCCTGGGCAGCCCCGGTAAGCCCGTCATCGACACGGGTGGCCCATTGGTCGTCGAAGCCGGCGACCGGGTGCTGCTGTGCTCCGACGGGCTGTGGGGCACGGTCAGCGACGAAGTCATCACCGCGGTTCTGGCCGAACACCCGATCTCCGAAGCGGTGCCCGAACTGGTCGAACGCGCATTGCGCGAAGGGGGCGAGCGCAGCGACAACGTCACCGTGCTGGCGGTGGAATGGGAGGCGGCGGAGAACATCGACCGCAACGCCGCTGTATCCACCCATGCGCTCGGCGACGAAGTCTTCGCTTCCACGATCCAGGCCAGCATGGGACCGGGCGGCGCGAGCGACGAAGAGATCGACGACGAAGAGATCGAGCGCTCGATTCGCGAGATCAACGAAGCCATCCAGCGCAGCGCGGCTAGACGGGGCCCCCAAGCTCGCTAGCGCTCGCGCCCCCCCCCCGAGGGGGATCCCGCCTACGGCCCGGCGGAGCCGGTTCCGTGACGGGGGCTTGGTCTCTCACCTCCGCTGAACGCGTTAGGCTTCTGGCTGCGACATGCGCTGTGTGTCTTTGCCACGAGGATCCCTGATGACTTTCGAAAGAAGCGCCGCTCGCGCGGCCGATGGCATGCGCCCTGTGACCCTGCAGCGTGGCTACACGCGCCATGCCGAAGGCTCGGTGTTGATCAGCTTCGGTGACACGAAGGTGCTGTGCACCGCGTCGGTCGAAGACCGCGTGCCGCCGCACAAACGCGGTAGCGGCGAAGGCTGGGTCACGGCCGAATACGGCATGCTGCCGCGCAGCACCCATACCCGTAGCGACCGCGAAGCGGCGCGTGGCAAGCAGAGCGGCCGTACGCAAGAGATTCAGCGGCTGATCGGCCGGTCGATGCGCAGCGTGTTCGACTTGAAAGCCTTGGGCGAACGAACGATCTCGCTCGACTGCGATGTGCTGCAGGCCGACGGTGGCACGCGCACCGCGGCCATTACCGGCGCTTTCGTGGCCGCGCACGACGCGGTCGCCTGGTTGCTTTCGAAGGGCCGGATCGAACGCACCCCGATCCGCGACTTCGTGGCCGCGGTTTCGGTCGGGGTGGTGCAGGGCACGCCGCTGCTGGACCTGGAGTACGTGGAAGACGCCGGCTGCGATACCGACATGAACGTGGTGATGACGGGCAGCGGCGGCTTCGTCGAAGTTCAGGGTACCGCCGAAGGCGAGCCCTTCAGCCGCGCCGAGATGGACGCGCTGCTGGCACTGGCTGCCAAGGGCATCGGCGAGTTGAATGCAGCCCAGCGCCAGGCGTTGGCCGCGGCCCTGTGACGCTGCGTTTGCTGCTGGCGTCGAACAACGCCAAGAAGTTGTCCGAGCTGCAGACGCTGATCGCGGCAGCCGGCTTGGCGGTGGAACTGTTGCCGCAGGCCGCGCTGCAGATCAGCGAAGCCGAAGAGCCCCACGCCACCTTCATCGAGAACGCGCTGGCCAAGGCGCGCCATGCGGCCGCGGCCGGCGGCAGGGCGGCTATCGCCGATGACTCCGGGGTCTGCGTCGATGCACTGGACGGCGCGCCGGGCGTGATCTCTGCGCACTACGCCGGCGTCGTCGAGCCCGGCGCAGACCGTGAAGCCACGCGCCGGGCGCAGGACGCGCGCAACAACGCGATGCTGCTCGATCGTCTGGCCTCGGTGCCCGACGGCGACGCCCGGCGCGCGCATTTCATCAGCACGCTGGTGGCACTGCGGCGCGCCGACGACCCGCAGCCGCTGGTGGCCGTGGGCCGCTGGCCGGGCCGAATCCTGCTTGCGCCGCGTGGCAGCGGTGGCTTCGGCTACGACCCGCTGATGTTCATTCCCGACCTGAACCGCACGGTGGCCGAACTCGACGCCGCCACCAAGAATGCGCACAGCCATCGGGCGCTGGCGATGGCGCAGATGCTCGACCTGCTGAGAGCGGTTTGGAACGCGTGATTCCGATCGCTGCGGCGGCCGTGGCCACCGCTGATCCGGCTGCCGATACGCTCAGCGTCGACGTGGCGCACTATCTGCGACCCGGCACCCTGCAACTCAGCGCGTTGCCGCCGCTGTCGCTGTACGTGCACTTGCCCTGGTGCCTGAAGAAATGCCCGTACTGCGACTTCAATTCGCACGAGTCGAAGCAGCCGATTCCCGAGTCGCGCTACCTCGATGCGCTGCGGGCCGATCTGGAGGCGACACTGCCGCTGGTCTGGGGCCGACCGGTGCATACCATCTTCATCGGCGGCGGCACCCCCAGCTTGTTCTCGCCCGACGCCATCGCACAACTGATCGGCGACATCCGCGCCCGGTTGCCGCTGCCGCCAGCGGCGGAGATCACACTCGAAGCCAACCCCGGCACCTTCGAGCGCGAACGCTTCCGGGCTTATCGCGCTGCGGGTGTGACGCGGCTGTCGGTCGGCGTGCAGAGCTTCGACGACGGTGCGCTGCAGCGCATCGGCCGCGTGCACGACGCGGCGCAAGCCCACGCCGCTGTGACCGAAGCCCGAGCGGCATTCGAGACTTTCAATATCGATCTGATGTATGCGCTGCCAGGACAAGCACTAGCTGGCCTGCAGCAGGACCTGAACACGGCGCTCGGCTACGCGCCGCCGCACCTGTCGATCTACCACCTGACGCTGGAGCCGAACACCTACTTCGCGACCCATCCGCCGGCGCTGCCCGACGACGACAGCGCCAGCGAGATGCTCGACCTGATCACCGCGCGCACCGCGGCAGCGGGGCTCGAACGCTACGAAGTCTCTGCCTTCGCGCGGCCGGGTCACCGTTCGG
>JALYUN010000107.1 GCA_030853725.1 Pseudomonadota bacterium
ATCGGCGCGCCCTTTTCTACGATGAACTTACGCTAACGCACCACCAGGCGCGGCCCGCCGTCCTTTGCCGCCACGACTTCGCTCACGACCGAAGCGCCGTTGAAACCGTGGCGTTTGAAGACTGCCAGCACCTTGTCCATCGCCGCCGGGTCGCACGACACCAGCAGCCCGCCGCTGGTCTGCGGATCACTCAGCAGCGCCCGGTCTTGCGCAGCGAAGCCATCGGGCAACGCGATCTCACTGCCATAGCCCTGCCAGTTGCGACCCGAAGCACCCGTTACGAAGCCGCTCGACGCCAGTTGGCGCACCCCGCTCAGCAGCGGCACCTGCGCCCAGTCGATCTGCACTTGCGCCTTCGCCCCGCGCGCCAGTTCCAGCACATCCCCTGCGAGCCCGAAGCCGGTCACGTCGGTCAGCGCGTGCACGCCGTCGAGCTCCGACAGCTCGGGCCCCGGCGTGTTGAGCTGCGTGGTGCAGACGATCATCTGCGCGTAGCCGGCATCGCCGATGCTTCCCTTGCTTCAGCGCGGCCGACACCGCGCCCACGACCAGCGACTTGCCCGATATCAGCGCGTCACCGGGCCGCGCTTCGGCATTGCGCTTGACGCGCTTCGGGTGCACCGGTCCCAGTGCCACCATCCCGAAAATGGCCTCGACCGAGCCAATGGTGTGACCGCCCGCGATCGGAATGCCCGCCGCGCGGGCCACCGAAGCGCCATCTTCCAGCACGCGGCCGATGGGGTGGGTGGACAACACGTTGATCGGCATGCCCACCAGCGCCAGCGCCAGGATCGGTTTGCCGCCCATCGCATACACGTCGTTGATGGCGTTGGCAGCGGCAACGCGGCTCGGCAATGCCACCAAGGTCGAAGGGGTCGTCGACGATCGGCATGAAGAAGTCGGTGGCGGCAATCAGGGCCTGCTCGTCGTTGAACCGGTAGACCGCGGCGTCGTCGGCGGGGTCGATGCCGACCAGCAGTTCTTTTGGCACCGGGAATCCGGCCGTGCCCTTGAGGATTTGGGACAGCACGCCCGGGGCGATCTTGCACCCGCAGCCACCGCCCTGCGACAACGAGGTCAGGCGCGGTTCCGACTTGGGCTGCGGATCGCTTTCCGGCAGGCGTTCAGGTGCGTTCATCTCGGGCTCCATGGAATGCGTGATTCAGGCTGGAAACGAGCTCCAGCAGCGTGCGGCGTTCGGTTTCAGGGGTGAACAACGGCGCGCGCAGCGCGCACTGTGCCGTTAGCGCAGAAAGCGTAGCGGGTTCGTCCTGCAGGCGTTTCAACAGCAGTGCAAGCTCGCCCGCATCGCCCCATTCGAAATACCCGCCGTAGTCGGAACCGAGCAGCCCGACATTACCGTCGATGCGTGAAGCCAGCACCGGCGTGCCGCTGACCACGGCTTCGATCACGACGTGCGCGCCGCCTTCCATACGGCTCGCATGCACCAGCACGTGCGCCGCCTGAACGCGGCGACGCGTGGCCGCATGCGGCATTGCCCCCAGCCAGCGGTAGTTCGGCAAGCGCTCGTTCAGACCGGTTGCGCGCAGGGCGAGTGTCGGGTCCAGCCCGGCGCCGATGTGGTCGAACAGGATGTCGTCCCGTCCCTGAAGCAGCATCGCTGCGTCGAAATAGGTCTCGGGCGACTTCTCTTCACGCAGATGCCCCACCATCAACGCTCGCAGATGGCGCGTGGTCTTCGAAAGCGGTCGCCGCGCCGCTGCCGACTGTAGACAAACCACGGCGCGCGAGCGCAGATCGGGTGGCAGCCGCTTCAGGCCGAGCTCGTTCAACACAACGATGCGATCGGCCCCTGCGAGCGAACGCTGTGCAGCGGCGTCGCTGTCGATGTCGCGATAGAGGTCGGTGCCGGTCAGCACCAGCACCAAAGGTCGCTGCGGCGGCGCGCCGTGCCAAGCGGCGATCGACGCTGCGGAGCGGCGCGCATGCAGCGCGATCATCAGGTCTTCGTCGCCCTGCTCCCACCGGCTGCACAACGTCACTCGATAATCACGGGCCAGCATCTGCGCCCAGCGCCGCGCGGTCTGCCAGTTGCCGTTGTTGGCATCGGCCAGCGCCGGTGTGACGAGTGCGATCGAGGGACGTTTCACTGTGGACAGCCTAACCCGAAGCCCCGCCGACCTTGCCCGCCAGGGCGATGCACGCTGGCTGGCCGATGCCTTGCAGGCCAGCCGAGCCGACACGCTGGCGACCTTTGTGGCGACCGCAGCGGCACTTACGGACCTGCGCCGCAGCGTTCCGCAGCGGCCGCAGTTCAACCCGCCGCTGTGGGAGCTGGGTCACATCGGCTGGTTCCAGGCGCACTGGATGGCGCGTCAACCCGAATCCGAACGTCGACGTGGCTGGGACGCGGACCCCGACATCGTGCGCGAGCCGGCACCGCGGCCGAATGCCGATGCGCTGTACGACAGCAGCCACGTGCCGCATGCCACACGCTGGAGCCTGATGCTGCCCGATGCCGACGTCACCTGCACCGACCTGGCACGGCAGCTCGAACAAAGCGGGGCACTGATCGCCGGGCTGCCGCACGACGACCGCGCGCTCTACTTCGGGCGACTGGTGCTGCTGCACGAGGACATGCACCACGAAGCCTCGCTGTACCTGGCGCAGTCGCTCGGCCTGCCGATGACCGACGCGCGCTGGCAACCTTCGGCGTTACCCGATTTGCCCGACTCCTTGCGTTTCGAAGCGTCGCTCTGGAAGCTGGGCAGCACAGACCAAGGCTTCGCTTTCGACAACGAATGGCCTGCGCACGATGTCGAAGTCGACGCCTGCACGATCGATGCACAAGTCGTGCGCTGGGCCGAGTTCCTGCCCTTCATCGAGCAGGGCGGCTATGAATCGCCGCGCTGGTGGTCGGCGGCGGGTCGCGACTGGTTGCGTCGTACGCAGGCCAGCCATCCGCTGCATCTGCGTCACAACCCGTCGGGCGCCTGGCAACGCCAGCACTTCGGCACCTGGCAGACACTCGAGGAAGCCTTGCCCGCCTGCCACCTGACGGCCTTCGAAGCCGAAGCCTGGTGCGCCTGGGCGGGCCGGCGCTTGCCCACCGAAGCCGAATGGGAACGCGCTGCGCTGAGCCGGCCGGCCGCCTTCCGTTGGGGCGACATCTGGGAATGGACCGCCAGCATTTTCGCGCCCTACCCCGGCTTCGTGGTGCACCCCTATCGCGACTACTCGGCGCCGTGGTTCGGTTCGCGCCCGGTGCTGCGCGGCGCCAGTTTCGCAACCCAGCCGCGGATGCGCCATGCGCGCTACCGCAACTACTTCACGCCCGAGCGCAACGACATCTTTGCGGGCTTTCGAAGTTGTGCATCGGGACCGCCAGAGGAAAATCGGGAAGACCGACCATGACGATCGAACTGCCGAAGGAAGCACGTACCCAGGCCATTGCCTCGATCGAGCGCTACTTCCGCGAACACATGGACGAGCCGATCGGCAATGTCGCAGCAGGCGGATTGCTCGGCTTCCTGCTCGAAGAGATCGGCCCCAGCATCTACAACCAGGCGGTAGCCGACGCGCAAGAGCGCTTGCAGGCACGGGTGGGAGAACTGGACATCGAAGTCCACGAAGAAGAATTCGACTACTGGCGCAAGTTCGACCAGGTTCGCAAGCGCGGACGCTGAAACAGCGGGGACTGCAAGCCTCTTGAGTCGACGCTGGGCCGCTCCGAGTCGACTCACCCCCGTCGGGGGGCCTGACGCGAAGCGGCAGATCTGGGGGTCCGGTCAGCCGGCGTCGGCCAGCAGCACCGCGAACCAGTCTTGCGCGTCGGTCCACGCCTGGACATGCCGGAACCCGGCGTCGCGCAACAGCGCTTCGAAGTCGCCGCGCTTCCACTTGTACGAGCTCTCAGTGTGGATGCTCTCGTCAGCAGCGAAGCGGCGCTCGCCGCCGGGCCAACGCACCGTCAGCGCCTTGCGCGTGTGCAGATGCATCTCGATGCGCGATTGGGCTTCGTTGAAACGCGCCCGGTGGCGCCATTGGCGTACGTCGAAGTCGCTGCCGATCAGCCGGTTCAGGTGGCGCAGCACGTTGAGGTCGAATGCGGCTGTCACGCCGAGCCCGTCGTCGTAAGCGGCTTCGAGTTGCTCCACCGACTTCAGCAGGTCGACGCCGATCAGCAATGCTCCGCCATTCGACAGTGCATGGGCCTGCCGCAGCAGCTTCAGCGCCTGGTCGGGGTTGAAATTGCCGATGCTGGAGCCCGGATAAAAAACGACCGCGGGGCCGATGACCAGGCCCGGCGGCAAGGTGAGCCGGCTGGAGAAATCGAGCCCGACGCCGGTCAAGCTCATCTGCGGATGTTCACGTTGCAAGCGCGTCAGCGCCTCTTGCAGAAAGTCGGCCGAGATATCGACCGCCACGTAGCTTTCCGGTTGCAGCGGGCCGAACAGCCGCGCCGCCTTGGCGCAATTGCCCGCCCCCAGGTCGACCAGGGTGGCGCCGGTGCCGATGCGCTGGTGCACCGCCTGCGCCATGGCGGCCGCATGCGCGTCGAAAATGGCGGCTTCGGTGCGCGTGGGGTAGTACTCGTCGACCGCGGTAATGGCGTCGAACAAGGTCGAGCCGAGTTGGTCGTAGAAGAACTTCGGCGACAGCGCCGCAACCGGTGCCTTCAGTCCGGCAATGGCTTCAGCTCTGAGTGCGGGTGCGTCCTCACGGTGCAGTTGAATGAACGAGGGCAGACGCATTGCGGGTGCAAGAACCAGAAACCAATTGAAAGGACAATGTAGCAGTGGCGACCACAGCCCCACACCCTGCGGTCAAAATGCCCGCAGCCCGCAGCGTGTCACTGGTCTGACATCTGCGAAGAACGCGAGACAACGGAGTGAGACGATGAAAAGTACGTTCAGCCTGCTCAAGGCATTGATGCTTGCTGCCGCGCTGGGCATCGGCGCTCAGGCCCAGGCGCAGCAAGTGTTTCGCATTACCGCGATTCCCGACGAATCACCGACCGAACTGGCGCGCAAGGCCGCGCCCTTGGTCGAGTATCTGCAGAAGAAGCTCGGCATGAAAGTCGAATTCACGCCGGTAACCGACTATGCCGCCGCGGTGGAAAGTCTTGTCAACCAGAAGGTCGACATGGCCTGGTTCGGCGGCTTCACCTTCGTGCAGGCCAACGCCCGTTCCGGCGGCAAGATCGTGCCGTTGGTGCAGCGCGCGGAAGACGCCAAGTTCCGCTCGGTCTTCATCACCACCGACCCTGCGATCAAGACGCTGGCCGATCTGAAAGGCAAGGACTTCACGTTCGGCTCGCAAAGCTCCACCAGCGGCCACCTGATGCCGCGCAGCTTCTTGCTGGAAGCCGGCATCGATCCCGACAAGGACTTCAAGCGCGTGGCCTACAGCGGCGCGCACGACGCCACCGTGGCCGCAGTGGCTGCCGGCAAGGTCCAGGCCGGTGCCTTGAACATTTCGGTCTGGCAGCGCCTGATCAACGAGAAGAAGGTCGACACCAACAAGGTCCACGTTTTCTACACGACGCCGCCCTATTACGACTACAACTGGTCCGTCAACGCGGCCATGCCGAAGGCGCTGCAGCAAAAGATCGTCGACGCGATGACCTCGCTCAGCCCCGACACGCCCGAAGGCAAGGAAGTTCTGGACGTGCAGCGGGCATCGAAATTCATTCCCACCAAGCCCGAGAACTACAAGGGCATCGAAGCCGCCGCCCGCAGCGCCGGCCTGCTTTGACCCGACTGCCGACTGGCTGCGATTGAAGCTCCAACTCGACGCGGTCGACGCGCGCCATCCGGCGGCGCAGCCGGGCAGTACGCCGGCGTTGCGCCAGCTGTCGTTGCAGATCGATGAGGGCGAAGCGCTGGCGGTGATCGGCCCTTCCGGCGCAGGCAAGACCACGTTGCTGCATGTATTGGGCTGCGCCTTGCCCCCGCTCGCCGGCGAATTGCGGATCGACGGCGCCGCGCCCTGGCAGCAGTCGCGGCGGCAGTTGCAAAAGCTGCGTGGTGAATTGTTCCTGGCGCCACAGGTGCCGCCGCTGCCGCCGCGGCAACGCGTGGTGACTGCGGTGCTGGCGGCGCGGCTGCCCGGCCAGGGTTTGCTGGCCAGCCTGCGTTCGTTGCTGTATCCGAGTGACATCGGGGCCGCCTACGAAGCGCTCGACCGGTTCGACCTGGCCGACAAACTGTTCGACCGCGTCGACCGACTGTCGGGCGGGGAACGCCAGCGGGTCGGCCTGGCGCGTGCGCTGCTGGCGCCGGCCCGACTGTGGCTGATCGACGAGCCCCTGTCGGCACTGGATCCGGCGCGCGCCGAGCAGGCCATGCGCAGCTTGATGGACGGCGCCCGCGAACGGGGCGTGACGCTGGTAGCCACACTGCACCAGGTCGAAGCAGCGCTCGCGAACTTTCCGCGCATCGTGGGGCTGCGCGCGGGTGCACTGGCCTTCGACCTGCCGTCGGCCGAAGTCACGCCCGAACGGTTGTCGCAGCTCTATGACCAGTACGAGGACGAGCTGCACGGCCCGGCGCCAGCGGCGGAAGAGCTGGTAGCGGTGCCGCTGAAGACCTCATCGGCGATGCAATGTCGCTAGCGGCCGTGGCCGCTTTCGCGCAATGACCATCGCCGTCCTGCGCGCTCGTCAGCCCGCACCCCAGCGCGACCCGGCCTGGATCGGTCGGGTCGCGTGGTTCTGCGTGGCGTTGGTCATCGCCTGGCCGATGCTGGTGGCGACCGAGTTCAAACCCTGGGAGCTGTTCGAGCCCGAAAGCCGGCGCGTCACCGCACAATTTCTTTCCACCTTCTTCCCGCCGGCGCACAGCGCCGACTTCCTTTGGCTGGTGCTGCGCCAGGCCTGGCGCACCGTGGCCATCGCCACCGCGGGCATCACACTCGGGCTGCTGATCGCGGTGCCCTTCACGCTGGCTTCGACCCGTGCGCTGTCGATCTCGGCGCTGTCGGGGCGCATGGCGCGGGGTCCGTTCGTGGTGCGGCTGGTGTTGCGCTGGCTGCTGATCTTCCTGCGCAGCGTGCCGGAACTGGTCTGGGCGCTGGTGTTCGTCCGGGTGGTGGGGCTCGGCCCGACCTCGGGCGTGCTGGCGATTGCGCTGACTTATGGCGGCATGCTGGGCAAGGTCTACGCCGAGATCCTGGAGAGCGGTGAAACCCATGCCACCGTTGCGCTCCTGCGCAATGGCAGTGGCCACCTGCAGGCATTCTTTTATGCGCTGCTGCCGGCCAATGCACCGGAGCTGACCTCGTATTCGATCTACCGCTGGGAATGCGCCATTCGCTCGTCGGTGGTGCTGGGCTATGTCGGTGCCGGCGGGCTCGGTCAGGAGCTCGACAACTCGATGAAGATGTTCGCGGGCGGGGAAGTGGCGACGATGTTGCTGGTTTTCATGCTGCTGGTGGGCCTGGCCGACCGCACCAGCACTTTTCTGCGCCGCAACCTGGTGGGCTGACCTGATCGATCGATGCCGATGAGACCTTCCGCCGCCAACCTGCCCTACAAACTGCCGCCACCGCTGTTCAATGCGCGCTGCAAGGGCTGTTGGTTCCTGGCTGGCCTGCTGGCGCTGGTGGTGGTCAGCTTCGTCTCGCTGGACCTGCAGTGGGCAGAGTTCCTCTCGCTGGCCGGTTTGCACAGCATGGGTCGCTTCATTGCCGAATTTTTCCCGCCCGACTTCAGCGCGCCGTTTCTGCGCAAGGTCTGGGTCGGCACGGTCGAGACGCTGTCGATGTCGTTGCTCGGCACCGTGCTGGCTGCGGGCGCCGGCATCGTCCTGGCGTTGCCGGCAAGCCGGCTGCACACCTCCGGCCACAACACCAGCCGCGGTCCGACCCGGCTGTTGCTGAACGCCCTGCGTTCCATTCCGGAACTGGTGTGGGCTTCGCTGCTGCTGATATCGGCCGGGCTCGGTCCTTTCGCGGGCACGCTGGCACTGGCGTTGCACACCACCGGCGTGCTCGGCCGGCTGTTCGCCGAGGCGGCCGAAAACGCACCACCGGGGCCGGCCTTCGCGTTGCGCGCCCAAGGGG
>JALYUN010000122.1 GCA_030853725.1 Pseudomonadota bacterium
GCTTCGACCAGCGCCTCGGCCGCGCGATACATGAAGTCGAAATAGGCGCTGGCGAAATACAGATGGCTGGTGCCGCCCACGTTCCATTCGTAGCCGAGCCAGTGCACCGCTTCGATGATGGCGTCGACGTACTCCTGCTCTTCTTTTTCGGGGTTGGTGTCATCGAAGCGCAGGTGGCAGATGCCGCCGTGGTCGCGCGCCAGGCCGAAGTTCAGGCAGATGGCCTTCGCGTGGCCAACGTGCAGATAGCCGTTGGGTTCGGGCGGGAAGCGGGTGCGGATGCGCGCCGGGTCGAGCGGGCCGGCTTCGTGGTGGGTCTTGTCGCCCGGGTTGCCGGCCCAGTGGCGGCCCGCAAGCGCGTCGGACTGCAGGTCGCGTTCGATGATGCCGCGCAGAAAGTTCGCGGGTTTAGGGAGGTCTGCGGGTTTTGCGGGGGAAGCCATGGCCCCATTTTCGCCTGCCCGGCGCCGATCTAGCGGTCGGTAAACACCAGAACCGAATTGGTGCCGCCGAAAGCAAATGAATTGCTGAGCGCGGCGCGCAGTTGCGGCGCGTCCACTCCATGCCCTCCGGCACTGCGCACCAGGTTCAGCCGACAGGCCGGGTCCACCGCTTCGCCGTGCGCGTTCGGCGGCAGGCGGCGTTCGCGCAGCGCCAGCACGGTGATCGCGGCTTCGAGCGCGCCGGTGGCGCCCAGCAGGTGGCCGTGCAGCGCCTTGGTCGAACTGACCTGCAGGCGCTCCAGGTCCGCGCCCCAGACGGTGGCGAGCGCTTCGGCTTCGACCGCGTCGCCGATCTTGGTGGCGGTGCCGTGGGCGTTGCAATAGCCGATGTCGGAAGGCTTCAAGTCGGCCTGCGCCAGCGCCATGCGAATCGCCCGCGCCTGGCCTGCGGCGTCGGGCTTGGTCAGGTGCGTGGCGTCGCTGCTCAGGCCGGCGCCCGCCAGCACGGCGTGGCTGCGCGCGCCGCGGGCCCGCGCGTGTGCCACCGATTCCAGCACCAGATAGGCCGCGCCTTCCCCCAGCACGAAGCCGCTGCGCTCGGCGGCGAAGGGGCGGCAGCAGTGTGCTGCTTCACCGGGCTCGAATGTGGCCAGGGTCTGCATCGCCTGCCACGACATCAGCACGCTGGGCACGATCAGCGCTTCGGTGCCGCCGGCGATGGCGATGTCGATCTCGCCAGCACGGATCGCCTTGGCGGCTTCGCTGATGGCGACCGCGCCCGAGGCGCAAGCCACCGAGTAGGTCAGCACCGGGCCCTGGACACCGTTGCGCATGGCCACATGCGCCGCCGGTGCGTTGGGCATCAACGCCGGAACGGTCAGCGGGGGCACCCGGCCGCCGCGCACCAGCACCGCCTGATAGGCCTCGTCGAGCGCACTGACGCCGCCCATGCCGCAACCGGTGTAGACCCCGACGCGGGTCGGATCGGCACCGAGCGCCGCGCCTTTGCCCAGGCCTGCGTCAGCCAGCGCCAAGTCGGCCGCGGCGACCGCGATCTGGCTGACCCGGTCGACCCCGGCAAGCTGCAGCTTGCTGAACCAACGCGGTTGGTCGAATTCGACGGTGGCCGCTGCGGCTGCTCTGGGAAGTTCCGGGAACACCGCGTGCACCGCCGATTGGCCGCGCATCAGGGCTTCGAACATGCGTGCCGCGTCGTCGCCATGGGGCGAAACCACGCCGATGCCACTGACCTGGACCCCGCCATCTGCGGACCGTTTGGCTGCTTCGCCCAAAAATTCGCCCCGCAATCAGGCCGGCTCTTTGGCGGCGCGGATTTCGTCGACCGCAGCGGCCAATTCGCCGATGGTGTCGACGTTGGAGTATTTCTCAGGCACCGAAATGCCGTAATGGTCTTCGACCGCGAACAGCACTTCGACCAGCGTCAGCGAATCCACGCCATGCTCGCGCAGCGAAGCATTGGGGTCCAACGTGGCCGGGTCGAGCCCGTACTTCTTGTGGATCAATTCCTGGATTTCTGCCAGCGAACTCATGAACTTGAATAGCCCTCGGGTCAAAGATCGGCCCTGCGGCGGGCCCGGGCGATGATAACTACCAGCCCACCGGGCCTGACCGCGTAAGGTGTGGTGCTCACACGTTGTTTCAGTGGCCCCGCAAAGAAGCCCAGGCGAAGGCGGCTCCCAATGCAGCGCCTGCGGCGGCATCGATCGCCACGTGCTGCCGTGTCGCCAGCGTCGACCAGACGATGGCCACCATCCACAGGGCGTTGAGCCACTGCAGCGGCGCTGGCGCCCCGGCATCCTTCAGCAGCCTGACGATCCAGGCGCCCGTGAACACGGCGCTGGCCACGTGTAACGAAGGGCAGGCATTGCCCGCAGCGTCCACCCCTTGCAACATCGCGAAGCCGAAATGGCGCGCTGCGTCGATCGGCGGCGATGGAGGTGGCACGGCCGTCGGGAAGAAGTGAAACAGCGCCAGACCGGTGCCGCAGAGCCCGGCAGCCCAGAGACCGTAAACCGCAGCGCTGCGCAGCGTCGGCATCAAACCGGGGGCGATGCCCACATAGAGCCACAGCGACACATAGACCGCCAGGGCCGCCGGGGTGAAGGGAATCGCCCGGTCCAACGCGGTCAGGGGCATCAGCGTCACCGCGCTGGTGGGGTGACGTAGCACCTGAAAGTAGGCCATGAAGAAGAGCCACATGAACAAGCTGATGCCCGCGGTCTTCAAGCCCAGGTGGTAGCGCGCGCGGCGGGCCAGTTCCGTGCGCCAGGGGACCCGCGCTGCGGAATCGGGCTCGGCAGCGATCGGCAAAGCCGCGGATCGGGGCGGCGAGTGGGGCACGGGTGATCTGGAAGGGTGTAGGCGCGGGGCGGATGCTGGGTCGGGTTGCGGAAGGGTCCTCGACCTCAGCGGCGCCAGCAAGTGGGGCAAGGCTATCACCGCAACACCGCTCGAATGCAGCCCGAATGCCGCAAGCCGATCGCAAATAGCGTGCAAGCATCGTGCAAGCCAGGTTTACGCCCATTCGGGTGTTCGGTTCCGTGCATCGGATTGGGGATAATTCGGTCATGTCCCAAGCCCCTGCCAGCGCCGCGCAACTCGGCGTCGACAACGTCTGCGATGTGCTGGTGATCGGCGGCGGCCCGGCCGGCAGCGCCGCCGCCACGCTGCTGGCGCGCCAGGGCCGCGACGTGCTGTTGATCGAGAAGGCGCACCACCCGCGCTTTCACATCGGCGAATCGCTGTTGCCGGCCAGCGGCCGCCTGTTCGAAGCGCTCGGGGTGCGTGAAGCGGTCGAACGCATCGGCATGCGCAAGTGGGGGGTCGAATTCGTTTCGCCGCAGCACGCGCACACCGGCCAGATCGAATTCGCGGACGCTGCGGACCCGTCGCTGAACTACGCCTGGCAGGTGCGGCGCTCCGAACTGGACGAACTGCTGTTTCGCCACGCTGCTGCCAGTGGCGCCCGCACGCGCGAAGGCTGCCAAGCCGACAAGGTGGACTTCGACGCCGAAGGCGCCACCGTGCAGACCCGCTGCGAAGGCGGCAGCCGGCGCCAGTGGCGGACGCGCTTCGTCGTCGACGCGACCGGCCGCGACACCCTGCTCGCGCGCCAACAGGGCAGCCGCCGCAAGGATCCGCTGCACGACAGCGCGGCGCTGTATGCCCACTTCCGCGGCGCCGAAAGGCTACCCGGCAAGCTCGAAGGCAACATCAGCATCTTCTGGTTCGAGCACGGCTGGTTCTGGTTCATACCGCTGGCCGATGGCCACACCAGTGTCGGCGCGGTGTGCTGGCCGCAGTACCTGAAGACGCGTCGCAAGCCGCTGCCCGATTTTTTCCGGGACACCATTGCGCTGTGCCCGCCGCTTGCGAAACGGCTGGCACCCGCCGAATTGCTGGCAGACACGGTGGAGGCCACCGGCAACTACAGCTACAGCGCCGAGCGCGCCAGTGGCGAGCGCCACGTACTGCTGGGTGACGCCTATGCCTTCGTAGACCCGGTGTTTTCTTCGGGCGTGCACCTGGCGCTGCGCAGCGCCTTCGCGTCGGCCGATCTGATCGCCGCGCGGCTGGACCGGCCACACGAAGCCGCGGCGGCCCAGCGCCGCTTCGAACACCTGGCGCAACGCGGCCCGCGTGAATTCACCTGGTTCATCCACCGCATGGGCAGCCCCGTGATTCGAGACATGTTCATGAACCCACGCAGTCTGTTCGGCGCCAAGAAGGCACTGATGGCCTTGCTGGCTGGCGACATTGACCATGCCGACCACGCCGGGTTGCGTGTTTTCAAAGGAGCTTACGGAATGCTGTCGTTGCTGGACGCGAAGCAAAGCTGGCGTCACCGGCGCCAGCGCCAGACGCGGCTCGCCGAGGCCGCGCAATGACGCGCCGGCGTGGCACCGCGTGGCCGATGGTGGCGCTGCTGGCGACGGGGGCCGCAAGCAGCGGCCCTGCGCTGGCAGACCAGCCGCTGTGGGAACTGGGCCTGGGCGTGGCCGGGCTGCGCCTGCCGCACTACCGCGGCTCCGACCAATCGCGCACCTGGCTGTTGCCGGTGCCCTATGCGGTCTACCGCGGCGAGATCTTCAAGGCCGACCGCGAAGGCGCGCGTGCCGTGTTGCTGACCAGTGACCGCGTCGACTTCGACCTGAGCTTCTCGGCCAGTGCGCCCACCAGCAATGACGACCGCGCGCGCCGCGGCATGCCCGGACTGAAGCCGACTTTGGAGTTTGGCCCGAACCTGAACCTGAGCCTGGCACGTGCGCGCGACTGGGAGCTGCAACTGCGCGTGCCGGTGCGGACCGTGGTCACGCTGCAGAGCCGCCCGCGCAGCGTGGGCTTTCAGGCCGCGCCCCACTTGAACCTGGACTGGCGCGTGCAGGACTGGAACTTCGGTTTGCAAGGCGGCCCGCTGTGGGGCGACCGTCGCCGCCACGCCTTTTTCTACGACGTGGCGCCGATCTACGCCACCGCCGAGCGCCCGGCCTATACCGCCCACGGTGGTTTTGCGGGGTGGAACTCGGTGGCTTCGGTGTCCAGGCGCTTTGCCGGTACCTGGGCCGGCATGTACCTGCGGGCCGACAGCCTGAAGGGTGCCGTGTTCGAAGACAGCCCACTCGTGAAGAGCCGCTTCAACTGGTCGGCCGGGTTGGCGTTGTCGTGGGTCTTAAAGACCTCTGAAGCACGCGTGCCCGACGACGACCTGCCGGGCAGTCGGCCCTGAGCGTGGAGCAGGTCGTGCTGCGCGCTTTCGTGTACCTGCTGGCCTGGCCGGCACTGCAGCTACAACTGCTGCTGTTGGGTTTGATCTCGCTCGGCTGGAATCTGCTGGCACTGCTGCTGCACCCGCTGCTGCCGCGTGAGACGGGGCGGCGGATCGGCCGCGCGATGATCTCGCGCGGGTACCGGTGGTTCTGGTTCGTTGCGCGCTGCAGCGGCATGCTGCGCTTGCATGCCGATGCGCTCGACGTTCTGAAAGACGAGCGCGGACTGGTGGTGGTGGCCAACCACCCGAGCATGCTGGACGCGCCGATGCTGATGGCGCGACTGCCGCGCAGCGCCTGCATCATGAAGGCGAGCCTGGTGCGCAACCCCTTCCTCGGCCCCGGCGCGCGGCTGGCGCGCTACATCCGCAACGACGTGCCGCGCTGCATGGTCAGGCAGGCCGTGGACGACCTGCGTGAAGGCGGCCAACTGGTGCTGTTCCCCGAGGGCACCCGCACCACCCAGGCCCCGCTGAATCCTTTCGGACACGCCTTCACGTTGATTGCGCAGAAGGCCGAAGTGCCGATCCAGACGGTGTTCATCGACACCGACTCGCCCTATCTCGGCAAGGGTTGGCCGCTGTGGCGGCTGCCCCCGCTGCCGATCGTGTTCGACGTGCGCCTGGGCCGGCGCTTCGTCCCCAGCAAGGACCACCGCGAACTGCGCCACGAAATCCAGTCCTACATGGCCGCCGGGATGCGCAGCGCGGCGCCACGCACCACCGCGCGTGCCCCGGTTCGCGAGGTCTGGCTGCCTTGATCGGGGCAGGCGAAGCGAGCGGCGCCGTGGAGCCGGTCGACAGCCGCCGCGTGGTGCTGATCCCGAGCTACAACACCGGGTCCACGGTGTACCGCACGGTGGCCGAAGCCCGCGCTGTTCATGCGCCGGTGTGGGTGGTGGTGGACGGCAGCGACGACGGCACCGCCGAAGGTCTGCAAGCACTGGCGCAGCAGGACCCTGCGGGCCTGCGGGTGTGGGTGTTGCCGCACAACCAGGGCAAAGGCGCTGCGGTCCTGCATGGTCTGCAGCACGCCCAGGCCGCTGGTGTGACGCACGTGCTGACGATGGACGCCGACGGCCAGCACCCGGCCGCGCTGATCCCGGTTTTCATGGCGGCGTCGGCTGCGCGGCCCGCGGCGATGGTGCTGGGCAAGCCGGTGTTCGACGCCGATGCGCCGCTGTTGCGGGTGCGTGGGCGGCGCATCAGCAACGGCTGGACGCAACTGGAGACGTTGTTCGCCGGCGTGGCCGATTCGCTCTATGGCTTTCGGGTTTATCCGGTGGCGCCGCTGCTGCAGGTGATGCAGTCACAGCGCTGGATGCGGCGCTTCGACTTCGATACCGAAGCCGTGGTGCGGCTGGCCTGGCACGGCGTCAAGCCCATCAACCTGGACGCGCCGGTGAAGTATCTGAAGCCCGAAGAAGGCGGGGTCTCGCATTTCCGCTATGGCCGCGACAACCTGCTGCTGACGTGGATGCATGCACGCTTGATGGTCGGCTTCGGGCTGCGCCTGCCGTGGCTCTTGTGGCGCAAGGCCCGGGGCCTGCCGCCGTTCCAGGCTTGAACGCCTGGTTGCGGTAAGCGTTCAGCCGTCTTTGAAAGGCCCCTTGGTGACGAAGCCACCGCCCTGAAAGCGCGCCGCCATCGTGGTCGGGTCCGGCGCCGGGCTGCGCGCGTGGACCGCTTCGGTAAACGGCTCTGAACTGTCCAGCGGACGAAAGCCGATGTGGCGCGCGCTGTGGTTGTCCCACCAGCTGCGTGGGTTGTCGCTGACGCCGTAGATCACGCTGTGGCCGACCTGCGGCGCGGTCAACGCGGCACGCACCAGCCGTTCCAGGTCGTCGTAGCTGAGCCAGCTTGCAAGCATGCGGCGGTCCAGTGGCTCGGGGAACGACGAGCCGATGCGCAGGCTGACGGTTTCCACGCCCCAGCGGTCCCAGTAGAACTGCGCCATGCATTCGCCGTAAGCCTTCGACAGGCCGTAGTAACCGTCGGGGCGCATCGCCGCTTGTGGGTCGATGGTGCAGGCCTGTTCGTGAAAGCCGGTGACGTGGTTGGAGCTGGCGTAGACCACCCGCCGAACGCCGTGGATGCGGGCCGCTTCAAAGACGTGGTAAGTGCCGACGATGTTGGCCTGCAGGATCGCTTCGAAGGCATGTTCGGTGGAGATGCCGCCCAGGTGCACGACGGCGTCGACGCCGCGCAGCAGCTCGCGCACCTCGGCTTTGTCCTGCAGCGCGGCCTGCACAGCTTCTTCGCCGTCGCCAGCGACATCGAGTTCGGCGATATCGCTGACCCGCAGCACCGTGCACAGGGTCTGCAGGCGAGGCCGCAGCACGCGGCCCAGGCCCCCGGCTGCGCCGGTGAGCAGCAGGCGATTGAAGGGCTTCTCCGGCTTCTCGAAAGCGGCCACGACGCTGTTCCTCAAGCGCCCAGTGCGGCGGTCGCTGCCGCCGCTTTCTCACGTCCCCGCTCCGCGGCCGGCCGTGAGAAACAGCGTGCGACGTACGCCGTCAGCAGTGGCGATGGTTCGTGAATTTTGAAGTCGGACAGTGTCTGGATCGTGCCTGAGACCATGAAGTCGGCCATCGTGAAGTGTTCGGTGGCGAGCCACTGGCGCTCCTGCAGCCGGACTTCCAAGGCAGCGATCATCTGCTCGAAACTGCCCCACGGATACGCCTTCGCATTCGGCGGCAGTTTGACGAACTTTTCGATCATTGCCGGCTCCATCGCCGACGGCGTGTAGAACAGCCAGGTCAGGAATTCGCCGCGCGACGGGTCGTCCACTTTCGGCGCCAATTCACCCGGTGCATAGCGGTCTGCCAGATACAGCGCGATCGCCGCCGAGTCTGCGATCTGGACGGGGCCGTCGGTCAGCGCCGGCACCTTGTGCAGTGGGCTGGCAGCCAGAAAGTTGGGCGGATCGTGGCGCTCGGCGGCGCGAAAGTCGACGGCTTGCAACGCATAAGGCTGGCCGACTTCTTCCAAGGCCCAGAACATGCGTGTGGCCCGACTTTGCGGAAACCAGTAAAGCGTAATCATCGAGTCGTTCCTTTCGGGTTGGAGGGGCAGTGTTCAGGCCGGCTCCAGTTGCGCCGCGGCGGGAAACAGCATCGGGCCGAATTCACCGGCGCGCGGGGTCGAATCGCCGGCTTGACCGATGGCCGCCTTCAGGGCCGTGCCATTGAGTTGCGGATGCTCACCGCAACCGCGGTCCAACAGTTCTTGCGCCAGCGCCGTCATGCGCCGTGCCGACTCGCGGATGCGGTGGCGAAAGGCGACATCGTCCAGTTTGTCGACGAGGCTGCCGTTGAGTGCTGCGAACCAAGGCATCGCAGCTTGGTCCAGCATCACCGCCGGATTGCGGCGCTGGCTGTGCCCGCCCCATGCCCGCAGGAAATCCTGCACCGCCGCGTTCAAACGCTGGCAGTGCGCCAGCGCATCGCGCAGATGCGCCAGCGCGCCCAGGTCGGCCAGCCGCTGCTGGAAATAAAGCTGCGACAGCACGCCCCAGTAATAGCTGTAGTCCCAAATAATCTTGTGTGGCAGCACTTCCGGGTCGCCGAACAGTCCGTATTGGTCGAGGTAGAGCGTCAACGTGCTGTCGTAGAACGACTTGAAGGCCTGGTCGTACACCAGCGCATGCGCAGCCAGCGGTTTCCCGGCGCGGTCACGTGCAATCAGTTCGGCGATGTAGGTGTTGCCGATGGCGATGAAGTCGTTGCCCGGTGAATAGAACGGATCCAGAAAGCGCCCGGCCTCGCCGGTCAGGGCCCAGCGCTGCGCCGAATAGACCTGCTTGCAGTCGTGGCTGAAGCGACGCAAGAACGCGAAGTCCTGCAGCTTGCTGTGATCGCTACCGACCATTGTCTGCAGCGCTTCGTGCAGTCGCGGTTGGTGTTCTGCCAGCCATTGCATGGCACGCTCGAAGTTGTTCAGGCGTTCCAGCGGGTGGTAAGCCGGATCGGCCACGATGCCGACCGAATGCGAACCCGAAGCCAGCGGGATCAGCCACACCCAATAGCCGGGTCCCACCAGGTGATTGGTGCTGAGCCAGCGCGTGGGCACGGCGGTACGCGCGCGCCAGGCGGGGTCGTCGGACCACTCGTCCAGGTCGATGTGCTCGGCCACGCGGAACCACACCGCATGGGCGTTGTGGGCGTTCTCTTGCTCGAGTCCGAGCTGGCGCTTGAGCAACGCGGCGCGGCCGCTGGCGTCGATCAACCATCGCGCGCTGGCGCGGTGGTCGGGCTCGGACTCAGCCTGATCGGTACTGCGCCAGCTCACGCAGTGCGGGCCTTTGCCTTCGGCCAGTTGCAAGTGCCGCACGCGGGCGCCGTCCACGAAGTGGACGCCGCGTTCCCGAGCGACTTGTGCCAGATGGTTTTCGAAGATGCCGCGGTCGATCTGCCAACTCATCACGGGCAATGAACGGCTGACGCCGATTTCGGTCACGCGAGCAATGTCGCGCTGCCGGTCCGAGAAGAAGAAGCGGAACCCGAATTTCTTCAGTTGCGCCGATTCCAGATGCGACTGCAGTCCCAGCTCGTGCTCGAAGTAATGGGCACCGATTTCGACCGACGATTCGCCGACCTTGTGCGTGGCATGGGGCACTGGGTGGCTGCGGCGTTCCAACACCAGGATGTCGATGTCCGCGAAGCGTTGGCGCAATTGCAAGGCCAGGCACAGGCCGGCGAGACCGCCGCCGACGATGATCACGTCGTGGTCCGGGTCGGTTCCGGGGGTGGGGTGGTTCATCGCGTCGGTGGTGGGCTAAGGCGCAGCCCGGCATCATGCCTCAGGGGCCGGGCCTGGCAGCGTGTGGAGTTGCAGCTTCAGATGAAGCTGCTCGGCTACCGGCAAGTTGAGGGTGGCTGGTCGATCGTGGGCCAGTGCCTCGAACAGGGGCAGCGCGTCGGCCTGGGCGTTGAGCGCAAGGGCCTGCGCCGTTGCGCTGCTGCTGTGGCTTGCCGGCTGCTCGGCTGCCACGCAATCGAAACCGAGCCGCCAGCGCGACCGCGGCCCCGCTTCCGGGGCTAGAACCAGCGCCACGCCCAGCAAGCCGCGGCTCGGGTTGACCGATGCCAGTGGCCCCTGCGCCTCGGTGTCGAAACCCACCAACAGGACCGCGCCACGGTCGGCCACACAGGTGCTGGCCGCTTCCAGCAAACCGGCGGCGAAGCTGCGTTCGCCGGCCGCCAGCGCACTGCTGGCGGCGCGGCTGCCGCTGGCAATCGCCCAGTAGCCCGATGCCGCGTTGTGCACCGAATGGTGAAAGCGCGTTGGCGAGAGTTGCAGCGGGTTGGTGGCGAGCGTGCGGCACAGCGCGTCGAACAGCGGCAGGTCGCCATAAGCCGACGTGAAGATACTGGCCAGATGCCGCGCGTCGTGCCCGGAATCGGCCACGGCCTGTTCGGCCACGGCCAAGGCCAGTAACACCGAGCCGGGTGCGCGGCGGCGTTCGTTCGCATTCAGCAGTGTGGTGAAGGGCCGGCCGTTGCCACTGGCCGCAGCCCCGCATTCACCCCGCATGGCTGCTGCGGCTGCGGCCCAGCCGGGCCAGGGCGGCGACCAGAAAGCGATGCCGTCGATGTAGACCGCGTGCCGAAGAATCAACGCGGGCCGCCGAAAATCAACACGCCGTTGTTGCCGCCGAAGCCGAAGGAATGGCTGGCCGCCACCTGCGTGGCAACCCGCTGCGGCGTGGTGCGCAGTTGGGAAGCGAAGCGCGGATCGAATGCCGGGTCGATCTGCGTCAGACCGGAGCTTCCGGAGCGCCACCCGCTGTGCAGCGCCAGCAGGCACAGCGCTGCTTCGACGATGCCTGCAGCGCCCATCGCATGGCCGGTCTGACCTTTGGTGGCGCTGGCGTGCACCTGTGGGCTGTAGCGCCGCGCGACCAAGGCCGCTTCCACAGCGTCGTTTTGCGGCGTGGCCGTGCCGTGCAGGTTCAAGTAGTCGATATCGGCCGCCGTCAGGCCGGCACGCGCCAGGGCATCGTCGAGCGCTCGCTCGGCGCCCAAGCCCTCAGGCTGCGGGCTCGACATGTGGTGAGCGTCGTTCGATTCGCCGTAGCCGAGCAGCAGCGGGTCGCTGTGGTGCGCGTCCTCAATCCGTTCCAGCAGTGCAAAGCCGGCCGCTTCACCCACGCTGATGCCACAGCGCTGGCGATCGAAAGGCCGGCAGGTGTCGGGCGCCATCAAGCCCAGGGCATGGAAGCCATAAAGCACGCTGTCGCACAGCGCGTCGACCCCGCCCACCACCACCGCGTCCACCAGTTTCAAGCGCAACCAGCGTTCGGCATGGCCGAAGGCGCG
Organism: Pseudomonadota bacterium; assembly: GCA_030853725.1. GTDB lineage: Bacteria > Pseudomonadota > Gammaproteobacteria > Burkholderiales > Burkholderiaceae_C > Rubrivivax. Next base: position 11,550 of record JALYUN010000122.1, read on the forward strand.
GGCGCTAGAGGAACAGGCGGTGGAGATCGTCACCGCCGGCCCGTCGACCTGCAGCACCCGTGCGCAGAACAACGCCACCGCGTGCATCGAATGCAGCGCGGCCACCCGCAGTGCTTGCGGAAAGCCACCGTTGGCAGCCGGATGGCGGTAGGCCAGTTCCGACACCGCAACGGTCGAAGCCGAAGTGCCCATCACCAGGCCGACGCGCGTCGAACCGTGGCGTTGCATGGCAGCCGCGACACTGGCCGCAAACTCGTCGCTGTGCAGCCCGCGCCAGGCCAGCCGCGTGGCGCGGCAGTCCCAGCCGGTCAGATGGCCGGGTAGCGCTTCGACGTCGAGCCGGTCGATGCGGCCGACCGCAGCGCTGATCGACGCCTGGGCTAACGGTTGCAGCCCACTGCGTTGCGACTGCACGGCATTCGACAGCGCCGCCCGGCCGTCACCCAGCGCCGTGACGACGGTGTGGCCGCGGATCGCGATCGGAGTGAGGTGCGCGGGCCGAGCGGGTATGCACGGCGTGAACAACGAGAGGGGCGTGGGAGGCGCGACAGGCGCAGGCAGCGCATTCGCCGCGGAAGGCCCCATCAGCGCGCCGAGGCAGCGCAGCCGGCGGCGCCCATCGGCAGCAAACGCAATGCCAACCACTGTTGCCAGAGCGCGCGCCACGGCGGCCAGTCGTGGCCGCCCGGCGTCCGAAAGACCCGCGCTGGTGGCAGCACCGCGGCCAGCAACCGGTGGCCTTCGGCCAGCCGGTCTTCGGCGCCGAAGCCAAGGTACAGCGGCAGGGTACGAACGCCGGCATGCTCGGCTTGCGCTTCGTGCGCGACGACCCAGCGCCAGACCTCGCGCGTGGCCTCGTCGGCAGCGCCGGCCTCTTTCATCGAGGGCACGCGGTCGCCGACCACCGGCGGCTGCCCGGCAGCCCAGGCCCGTGGGCCGCCGGCTGCGGTGATCTCTGCCAACAGGCTGTGCCCACCCAGATACGGCGCCAAGGCCACTACACCGTCGACGCCGAAGCCGCGGTCGTTGCCATGCACGGCGGCGTACGCCAGCGAGCCGAAGCCGCCGAGCGAGATGCCGACCAACCAGATCTGCCGGTAACCGGCTTCGCGCGCGGGGCCCACCACGTCCAGCCGCAGCCGCTGCAGGATGGTGCCGTTGTTGAAATAGCCCAAGTGTGAATCGACGATCAGGACGTCGGCGCTGACACCGCGTTCCCGCAAGGCTTTCAAGAAGCCTTCGTCGACGAATTCGGCGGGTAGGCTGTAGGCCCCCGGCAGCATCACCAGCAGCACCGTAGCGCGCGCCGGCGTGCAGGGCCCGGGCAGCCGCAACATGGGCAGCGGCACCACGGCCTCGCGCGGCAGCAGGGCGCAGCCCGACAGGACCGACCCAACAGCCGCTGCCGCCGCCACAGTGCCGGCCGCCTGCAGTGTGTGTCTGCGACTGATCATCGGGGTGGGCCTTGGGTCGGGTGGGCTGCGCATCGGGGTTTCATTCGAATTCGGGCGCGATCCGGGCGCCATGCCGCTATCGTGAGGGCTCTCTCAATATCGCATGGCTAGTGATGGCATCCACCCTTGATCCTGTGACTTCGATTTCACGGCGCACGCTGCTGGGCGTCGGCCTCGGCTCCAGTCTGCTGGCGGCGTGCAGCACCCCGTTGCGGCTTTCTGAAATGCCGATCGACCGCGAAAGCGGCGCCCGGGCCGAGGCCCTGATGCAACACAGCGCCGAGGTCCACGGTCTGGCGGCTTACCGCCAATTGCACGACATCAACATCGCGTACGAAGGCCAGTGGGGTCTGTGGGTCGACCGCCTGCAGCCGTTGGTGGTGGCCAAGCCCTGGCGCGGTCGATCGCAGGAGCGATTGATGCCTGCGTTGGGCATCAATGCGCAGTCCTACAGCGGCTTGGCCGGCAACAAATTCGTACGGTGGCAGCGCAGCCCGGCCGAAGGCAGCACGGCGAGCGGCGAGGTCGCAGTCTGGTTCAACGGTGTCCCTTCGGTCGACCCGGCCGTGCTCGGCGCATCGGCTTTGGTGGCCGAAGCCTACAAGCTCTTCCTGCTGGGCCCGCTGTGGCTGGTGGACCGCAAGCTGACGATGCGCGTGCACAGCACGGAACGCGTCGATGGTCACTTCTGCGACGTGGTCGAGGTTTGGCTGCGGCCGGGCCTGGGGCAAGATTTGCTGGACCGGCTGCAGGTCTGCATCGGGCGCGACGACAGCGTCATGCGGCGCGTGCGCTTCACGCTCGAAGGCTTCGAAGACACCAAAGGCGCGGTGGCCGTGGTGGACACCTTCATGCACCAGCGGCGGTTCGGCGTGCTGTGGCCAATGCGGTCACATGAAGACGTGGTCTACCCGCTGCACCTGCCGGCGCACGACTGGCACATCAGCGGGCTGGACGTGAACCGCGGTTACGACGCATCTGCGCTGCAGGGACCGGCCTTCAGTGGTGCGGCCGCAGCGCCTGCGGCGCCGCTTTAGAAGCAGCCTGGATAGCCGACTGGCTGATCAGCGGTAGCCTGTTTCGCGGGCCGAGTTGATGACCCAGATCAGGTGCGAGTTGCTGTCGAAGCCGGCCGAGCCGGCGAAGATCAAGCGGCCCCAGCCTTTGTAGACCAGTTCGTGGCGGAAGCGGTCAGAGCCGAAGAAGAACGGGATGAATGCTTTGCCGGTGACGTAAGAGCCCTGGTCGGTGGGCTGGCCGACGATGTCGGTGACCTGCTTGGCACTCATGCCGATCTGCAGTTGCGAGAACTTCGAGCCAGGTGCCGGCTTGCCGGTGATCTCGCCTTCGGTGTCGTTGAGGCCTTTGACCTGCCGCCCGTATCCCGATTCGACGGTCTTCGTGTCGATGACCTCGCCAGCGGCGTTCATGCCGGGGCCGATCTTCGATTTGGAGTCGACCGCCGGGGCCGCGGCCGTGGTGCTGGCAGACGATTTGCTATCGCCGCCGGGCATCACCTTCTTCATGGTGTCGCAGGCACCGAGCAGCGCGGCGGCGCACAGCAAGGTGACGGTGGTGGTGGACAACTTCATGTTCGGACTCCCTCGCGATGTGTCGAGCTCGATCCGCGCACCCGGACTGTCCGGGGCCGGCGGCCCGACGTGATGGTATCGGCAACGGCTCTTACGGCGACGACGCCGCTACAGCATGCCGCCGTTGATTGAGATCACCTGCCCGGTGATGTAAGCCGCCTCGGTGCTGGCCAGGAAGCTGGCCAGCGCCGCCACCTCTGCGGGGGTACCGGCGCGCTGCGCCGGTACCAGGCGCTTGATGGTTTCGGCGTCGAAAGCCGAAGCCGCCATCGGCGACGCGATGATGCCGGGTGCGATGGCGTTGACAGTGACGCCGCGGCTGGCCACTTCCAGTGCCAGTGACTTCGTGGCACTGTTGATCGCGCCCTTGGCGGCGCCGTAGTTGACCTGGCCGCGGTTGCCCGCGAGCGCTGTCACCGAAGACAAGTTGATGATGCGACCCCAGCGCGTGCGCAGCATCGGCAGCAAGAGCGGCTGCGTCACCCGGAAGAAGCCGTGCAGCGAAACGTCGATCACGCGGTACCACTGTTCGGCCCGCATGCCGGGGAAGACCGCGTCGTCGTGGATGCCGGCGTTGTTGACGATCACCTGCACCGGGCCAGCCTTGAGCATTGCAGCGCAGGCGGCGGCGCAGGCCGCGTCGTTGCCCAGATCGAAAACCACCGCTTCGGCCTGGCCGCCGCCAGCGCGGATGGTTTCGGCCAGCGCCTGTACCGCTTCGGGCCGCGAATGGGCGTGCAGCCAAACGTGGGCGCCATCAGCCGCCAGCCGCGTTGCGATGGCGCTGCCGAGCGCGCCGCTGGCACCGGTGACGAGGGCGCGCTTGCCACTCAGATCGGGGGTCATGGGTGGGGGGCCGGTTCGCGGTTGCTCGGAACGCCGTCCAGCACCACCGTGCAGCGGCCTTCGACCAGCGGCAGGCCGGCTGCGTCATGCATCGTGAAGCGATACATCGCCTGGCGTTCATCACCGGCCAGCCGTTCGGCGCGTACTGCCAGCGGCCCGGCGGCGTCGTCCAGGCGCGGCACGTGCATCACCACACTGCGTGCGCTGGCCAGAAAGCCGCCGCGCGGTGTGGCGCCTGCGGCTGCGCGCAGGCTGGCGTGCAGCGCCATCGCCTGCGCAGCGTATTCAATGGCCGACGGCGCCAGCAGACCACCTGCGCTGCGCAGCGGATGCGCCGGGTCGGCGTGGTTCGTGACGCGGCAGTCGATGTGCGTGTCGGACCACCCCGACAAGGCGTTCAGCAGCGCCATCCGGCCTTGGTGCGGGATGCGCTGGCGAATGCCTGCGGCGTCCAGGTGTTGCGGCGCGTTCATGTCTTCGGTTGCCGGCTCGGTTGCCAACTTAGTTGCCACTGCAGCTCGCGCCCGGGCGCGTCTTCGATTACCAGGGTGGTGTCGGCCGCTGCCAACGCCAGGGCGCGCAACAGCGGTAACGAACGGGCAGCGGGAATGCCGGCGCGCAGGGCTTCGAGTCCGGCGTGGTCGCAGCGGGTGGACGCTCTGGCTCCGGCAGCACCCAGCAGCCTGAGCACGGGCGCTTGGTCCGGCGCTTGGTCGGCCGCCAAAAACGGTGCCAGCACCAGCGCCACCGCGAACACATCGGCCAACGGCCGCACGGCGTGCAGCGGTTCCGGATAGGGCACATCGCAAGCCACCAGCAGCACCGGCTCGCCACTGGCCTGGCATTGCACCGCGGCTTCCAGCAGCCCGGCGCCGAAGCTGGCGTCGAAGGCCGCCAGGCTGGTGGAAGCCCGGCGTGACTGCGCGGCAATGTGCCAGTAGCCGGCCGGCGCGTTGTGGACCGAGTTGGTGAAGCGCGTGGGCGAAACCACGCGCTCGGGCGTGGCCAGTGCTTCGCACAGGAGATGGCAGTTCAGCGGGTCGCCGGTGGACGAGGTGAACACCGTGGCGAGCTGCGCGGCTTCGATGCCTGCCGTGCCGCAGGCTTCGTCGGCCACCACCAGCGCCGCCTTGACCACGGTGCCGGCGCGGCGCCGCTCGGTGGGTGGCAGGCGGCTCGAGGTCGGCACCACCGTCGGCACGGAAATCCATCGCGACCGATCGGCCAGCAACGGCGCCGCTGCAG
>JALYUN010000128.1 GCA_030853725.1 Pseudomonadota bacterium
GCGCGCGCCGCAGCTCCGTTTACGATGGTTTCGAGTTGCCTGGGAGTTCTTTCATGAAGCGTGTTTTCGTGTTGCGTCGCTGGTTGCTCGCGTTCTGTCTTTGCGCCGGGTTGCCGCTGGCTTCTGCGCAGGACGCGCCGAAGCCGATCACCGCACTCGGCATCTTTTCGCTGCTGGGCGACAAGATCCAGATCACCATCGCATCAGAGCCGACACCCGGCTCGAAAATCGAAACCGCCGACCGGGAGGAGATGAAAGCCGAAGGCATCGCCTTCGACGGCATCGTTTTGAAAGTAGCCAAGGAGTCCGTTGAGAAGACGGTACCGGGCGCGCCCGTCAGCTTGTTCAAGGTCACCACACTGACGCCCGAACAGCAGCAAGAGATCGCATTGGGCGCCAAAGGCGGCGCGTTGCCGGCGTGGATGGTGCAGGCGATCGAGAGCAAGCGGCTTTCGCACATCCTGATCGTCACGCGCGACCGGGGCGACGCCAGTTTCAAGGGCGCCGGGCCGGAATTCATCGGAAGGGGCACCGTGGAAGGCATCGGCTTCTACATCGACGCGCTCTATCAGCAACGCAACATCGACACCAATCTCGTTTCCAGCGGCATGCTGGCGCCCTTCGCTGAGATCAATGTCCAGTTGATGGACACCTACACCGCCAAGGTGGTGCAGTCCTACCGTGTCCACGGCGGCTATCTCATGGGTGCCGAGCCTGGTACGAGCGACTCGGGGCGCAACAACGACCCCTGGAACTTCATCGACGCGCAAACCAAGGTTCGCGTGTTGCGCGACCTGGTCGAAAAGGGCATGCAGAAGGCGATCACCGAAGTGCTGAAGCCGCGCTGAGCGGCACCGCCTGTGCCGCGCGGGGCATCAATCCTTCGACACCTGCAATACCAGCTTGCCGAAGTTCTCGCCGCTGAACAGCATGCCTAGCGCTTCGGAAAACTTCGCCACACCGCCTTCGACCACGTCTTCGCGACTCTTCATGCGGCCGTCTTTCAGATAGCCCGCAAGCTCGCTCACTGCCTGCGGGTAGCGCTCGGCATAGTCGAAAACCACGATGCCTTCCATGCGTGCCCGGTTCACCAGCAGCGACAGGTAGTTCTTCGGGCCTTCGACGGCGGTGGTGTTGTTGTACTGGCTGATGGCGCCGCAGATGATGATGCGGGCCTTGCGGTTGATGCGCGTCAGCACCGTGTCGAGGATTCCGCCGCCGACATTGTCGAAGTAGATATCGACCCCTTTCGGGCAGTGTTCCTTCAGGCCGTCCTTGACCAGGTTGTCGCTAGCCTCGGACTTGTAGTCGATGCAGGCGTCGAAGCCCAGTTCCTTGACGGCGAAATCGCACTTCGCCTTGCCGCCGGCGATGCCCACGACCCGGCAACCCTTGATCTTCGCCACCTGCCCGACCGTCTGCCCGACCGCGCCCGAAGCGCCCGAGACCACCAGCGTCTCGCCAGCCTTCGGCTGGCCCACATCCATCAGGCCGAAGTAGCCGGTCATGCCCGGCATGCCCAGCACGTTGAGCCACTGCGTCAGGGTGCCCATGCGCAGGTCGACCTTGGTCAGCCCGCTGCGCTTGACCTGGTCGGCGCTGACCAGCCAGTGCTCTTGTACACCGGGACCACCGATCACGGTGTCGCCTTCCTTGAACGCCGGGTTCTTCGATGCCGCCACCACGCCGATGCCGCCGGCACGCATGACCTCGCCGATCGCAACCGGCGGGATATAGCTCTTGCCTTCATTCATCCAGCCGCGCATGGCCGGGTCGAGCGAAAGCGCCTGCACCTTGACGAGCACGCCGCCTTCGCCGACTTCGGGAACGGGCTCTTCGGTGAACTGCCAGTTCTCGGCCTTCGGCAGGCCGACCGGGCGCGAAGCCAGGCGGACCTGGTGGTTAGTGGTGGCGGCTGGTGTAGCCGCTGACGTGGCGGGGGAGGGCGCGGCCATTGGATGTCCTTTGCTGCTTCGGATGCGGCATCGTAGGTCAAGGGGCGCAGCAGGGTTTTCCTACAATCGTCGGCATCTGCAGCGCCCGAAGGACCCAGAAGATGGCCACCAGCGACAGCATCCGCAATTCAAACGTGCCGAACGCGCCGATCGCCCCGGTGGCCGCCGAGGGCGCCCACGACCTGACGCACATCACCCCGCGCGACCAGGCCGAAATCCTGGCGCAGGCGCTGCCCTACATCCGCAAGTTCCACGGTCGCACGCTCGTCATCAAGTACGGCGGCAACGCCATGACCGACCCGGCGCTGCAGCAGGACTTCGCCGAAGACGTGGTGCTCTTGAAGCTGGTGGGCATGAACCCGATCGTGGTTCACGGCGGTGGGCCGCAGATCGAGAACGCACTCGCCAAAATGGGCAAGAAGGGCACCTTCGTCCAGGGCATGCGTGTGACCGACGAAGAGACGATGAGCGTGGTCGAATGGGTGCTGGCCGGCGAGGTGCAGCAAGACATCGTCGGCCTGATCAACGCCGCCGGCGGTAAGGCAGTGGGCCTGACCGGGCGCGACGGTGGTTTGATCCGGGCCCGCCGCATGCGCCTGCCCGACAAGGACGACCCGACGCTGGTGCACGACATCGGCTTGGTGGGCGAGATCACCGCCATCGACCCGAGCGTGGTCAAGGCGCTGCAAGACGACCAGTTCATTCCCGTCATCAGCCCGATCGGCTTCGGCGAGAACAACGAAAGCTACAACATCAACGCCGACCTGGTGGCGGCCAAGCTGGCGACCGTGTTGGGGGCAGAGAAGCTGCTGTTGCTCACCAACATCCGCGGCGTGCTGAACAAGGCGGGTGAGCTGCTGACCGACCTGACCTCGCGCGAAGTCGACGAGTTGTTCGCCGACGGCACCATCAGCGGCGGCATGCTGCCGAAGATGGCCGGCGCGATCGATGCGGCCAAGAGCGGCGTCAACGCCGTGCACATCATCGACGGCCGCGTGCCGCACGCGATGCTGCTGGAGGTGCTGACCGACCAAGCCTACGGCACCATGATTCGCTCGCATTGAGGGCAGCCACGAAGCGCAGGCGCCTGCGCGCGGGCCGGCGTGGCGGCGCGGGACCGATCTGGCTGTTCGACCTGGACAACACGCTTCACGACGCCACCACGGCGTCCTATGCGGGAATCAACACCGGCATGACGGCCTTCATCGAGCGTGAACTCGGCCTGTCGCGCGAAGAAGCCGACGCGCTGCGGCGCCGCTACTGGCTGCGCTACGGCGCCACGCTGCTCGGTCTGATGCGCCACCACGCGGTGGCCGCTGCGCATTTCCTGCACGACGTGCACCTCTTGCCAGGGTTGGAATCGCGCGTGCGCGGCCACGGTGTCGACATCGCTGCGCTCGCGCGTCTGCCGGGCCGGCGGGTGTTGCTGACCAACGCACCGGCGGCCTACACCGCGCGGGTGCTGAAAGCGCTCGGCCTGGCGCGCCACTTCGACGCGGTGCTGGCAATCGAGGACCTGCGCATGTTCGGCCACCTGCGCCCGAAGCCCGACGCGCGCATGTACCGCGCGCTGGCCGCGCGTCTGAAGGTGCCGGCAGCGCGCTGCGTGCTGATCGAAGACACCTTGGCGAACCTGAAGGGTGCGCACCGCGCAGGCATGCAGACCGCCTGGATGCAGCGCTGGCTGAAAACGCCTTCGGTGTTTCGCCATGCACCGCCGCACCGGCTGCAGCACCGGCCGGCTTACGTGAAGCAGCGCATGCGGCATCTGCGGGGATTGCGTTGAGCACGGCTAACGCTTCAAGTTCTGCCGCAGGCCGCCGATAGCAGGGATCATCACCCTGCCCGGAATTGCGTGGACATGACACCGACACCACCCAGCGCTGCCGCCACCCGCGCCGACCGCGTCAACGGTCAACTGATGCAGGGCTCGCTCGGGGCGCTGCTCGACAAGGTGCCGGGTGCACGCGGGGTGGTGCCCCATTTGGCCGCGCTGGAACGGGCGCTGGGCGCGCTCGGTGCGAGTGCGATCGAATCGATTCCACCGGCGGGCCTGACTCGCATCTGCGGCCAGCTCGCGAGCCTGCCGTTGCCGGAAGGCGACAGGCCGCTGGAGGAACTGCAAGCGCGGTTGATGCAGGCGCTCGGCGGCAGTGGCGCCGCACCGGCCGCGTCGGCAGCAAAGTCTGCGGTCAAGCCGGGCACGGTCGGCGCTATGCTTTTCGTCGACAGCCGTTTGCTGTCGGTCGACGAAGCCAGCATGACGGACTTCGACGCCGCAATGGCGGCACAAGACGAGCAGGCCGCGTTGGACCCTTTCGCATGAAGCAGAACGGGCCCACGCTGGGCGCGGAGCCCGTTTACCAAGTGCCCGCCGCGGAACCGGCTTTGCCGGGCCGCCAGGGGGCGCCCCTTTGAGGGGGAGCGCCGAAGGCGCTTCGGGGGTGGTCAATGTTCGTAGCGTGCTTCCAGGTGCGCTCTGAAGTGCGCCGGGTTCAACGCTTCGCCGGTGGCGCGGCGCGCCAGTTCGTCGGTGGGCCAGCGGCTGCCCTGGCTCCAGATGTGCTCTTTGAGCCAGCCGAAGACCGGCGCCAGATCGCCGGCCCCGATGCGGGCATCCAAGCCCGGCAACTGCGTGCGCATGGCTGCGAACCACTGCGCTGCGTACATCGCGCCCAGTGAATAGCAGGGGAAGTAGCCGAACAGCGCCTCGGGCCAGTGCACGTCCTGCATCGGTCCGTCCTGGTAGTTGCCACGCGTGTCCCGGCCCAGCAGTTCCTGCATCTTCAAGTCCCACAGCGCCGGCACGTCTTCGGGCTCGATTTCGCCTTCGATCATCGGGCGCTCGATCTCGTAGCGCAGGATGATGTGGGCCGGGTAGGTGACCTCGTCGGCATCGACCCGGATCAAGCCCGGCCGGACCCGGGTCAACAGCCGGTGCAGATTCTGCGGCGCGAAGGCGGCCTGGTCGCCGAAGGCTTCGACCAACAATGGCGCCAGATTGGCGATGAAGCCCGGGTGGCTGCCCAACTGCATCTCGAAGGACAGGCTCTGGCTTTCGTGCAACGCCATTGAACGCGCTTCGGCAACCGGCTGGCCCAGCCAGTCGCGTGGCAGGTTCTGTTCATAGCGGCCGTGCCCGGTTTCGTGCACCGTGCCCATCAGGCTGCCGAGAAAATCATCGTCGCGAAAGCGGGTGGTCATGCGCACGTCTTCCGGTACGCCGCCGCAGAAAGGGTGGGTGCTGACGTCGAGCCGGCCGGCTTCGAAGTCGAAGCCGAGGGTGCGCATGATGTGCTCGCACAACCGGCGTTGCGCCGCCAGCGGGAACGGCCCCATCGGGTCGATCAGCGGCTCGCCCGCATGGTGTTCGGCCTGCTTTGCCGTGACGCGCTGAATCAGGCCGGGTAGCCACTGCCGCACATCGCCGAAGACGCGGTCGACCTGCGCGCAGCGCATGCCGGGCTCGAAGCGCTCCATCATCGCGTCGTAGCGGCGCAGGCCGCTCTGGGCAGACAGCAGCGCGGCTTCTTCGCGCGCCAGCGCCAGCACGGGCTTGAAGTTCAGCAGGAAACCGGCCCAGTCGTTGGCCGGTCGCTGGCTGCGCCAGGCGTGTTCGCAACGCGAGGTGGCCAGCTTTTGCCGCTGCACCAGCGATTCGGGCAGCGCGGTCGAAACGCGCCATTGCCGCCGCATCTCGCGCAGGTTGGCGCGCTGGATATCTGACAGTGCTTCCTGTTCGGCGCGCTGCAACTGGACACTGAGTGCGGGGTCGGTGCGCAGGCGGTGCATCAGCGCGGCCATCTCGGCCATCGCTGCAGCACGCGCTTCGCTGCCTTTGGGCGGCATGTTGGCGGCCTGGTCCCAGCCGGCCATGGCTTGCAGGTGACCGAGGTGGTGCAGCCGGGTCCAGGTGGCGGCGAGTTCGTCGTAGGTGGGGGTGGCGTTCATGGCGGATTTCGACTCGTTTTAGAGGTTAGCAACTCCGGATGCGGGGTTGCGCTCGCATCAAGGGGTGTAGGTCCCCGGAAAGGCATGCAACAGCAACCAGGTCATCGTCAGGTAACGCGCGAACTTGCCGACCGCCATGTAGAACACACAAGGCCAAAACGGCAGCTTGAGCCAGCCGGCCAACGCACACAGCGGGTCGCCCACGACGGGCAACCACGACAGCAGGCAGGCCTTCGCACCGAAACCCCGCAACCAGTCCAGAGCCCGCAGGTGCAGATGCCGGTGCAGCCGGTTGTGCTGCACCTTTTCGTAGAGCTTCTCGGCGCCGTAACCGGTCCACCAGCTGATGGCACCGCCCACCGTGTTGCCTGCCGTGGCCACCAAGATCGCCGGCCAGAACAGATGCGGGTTGAGCTTGACGAGCCCGAACACCACCGGCTCGCTACCCAGCGGCAGCAGCGTGGCCGAAATCAGCGCCACGATGAACACCGTCACCAGGCCGAACTTCGGCAGGGCCAATGCGGAGAGCAGCGATGCGACCCAGGCTTCCATCTATCGCAGCATTATCGACAGGGACACAGGAGGCGGCGACAAAGGGGCCGCGAGTGCAGGCTGTTGCTGGCAGGCGCTCTATACTCGCGCCTCTTTTTTGAGCACCCAAGGTGAAACGACTCGCCGCAGGCTGCCATGCAAATAGGACCCTACACCCTGCCCAACAACCTGTTCGCTGCGCCGATGGCCGGCGTCACGGACCGGCCCTTTCGCGTACTGTGCAAGCGCCTGGGAGCGGGCTATGCGGTCAGTGAGATGGTCACCAGCAAGCGCGAACTCTGGACTTCGCTGAAAACCTCGCGCCGGGCCGACCACGCCGGTGAGTCGGCGCCGATCGCGGTCCAGATTGCCGGCGTCGACCCGTTGGAGATGGCCGACGCGGCGCGCTACAACATCGACCGCGGCGCCCAGATCATCGACATCAACATGGGCTGCCCCGCCAAGAAGGTGTGCAGCAAGTGGGCCGGTTCGGCGCTGATGCAGGACGAGCCACTGGCGCTGGCGATCGTCACGGCGGTGGTGGCGGCCTGTGCGCCGAAAGGCGTACCCGTCACGTTGAAGATGCGCAGTGGGTGGTGCGCCACCGAGCGCAACGCGCTCGTCGTGGCGCGGGCTGCCGAAGCGGCCGGCGTGGCGATGATTTCGGTGCACGGCCGCACCCGCGAACAAGGCTACGGCGGCCATGCGGAACACGATACCGTGGCCGCGGTGAAAGCCGCACTCTCGATTCCGGTGGTCGCCAACGGCGATATCGACAGCCCACAGAAAGCCCGCGCGGTGCTGGCCTACACCGGGGCCGATGCATTGATGATCGGCCGCGCGGCCATGGGTCGCCCGTGGATCTTCCAAGACATTGCGCACCACCTGGCCCACGGCACGCTGGCGCCGCCGCCTGCAGTCCGCGACGTGCAACGCTGGCTGCTGGAACACCTGCACGACCACTACCTGCTGTACGGCGAATACACCGGCGTGCGCAGCGCCCGCAAGCACATCGGCTGGGCGGTGGCCGGCTTGCCGGGTGGCGCAGCCTTCAGGTCGCGGATGAACGCGGTCGAGGACTGCCGCTTGCAGGTCGAAGCGGTGCGCAACTACTTCGACGCGCTGGCCGACGCGCATCGTCTGCTACCGATTGCAGTAGCGCCCGCGGCCAACGACGCGCTGGCGTTGGAAACAGCATGAGCCAGAAGGCGATCGACGCCTGCGTGCGCCAGAGCGTGGAACAGTACTTCAAGGACCTGCGCGGTGCCGAGCCAGCGGCCTTGCACGCGCTGTTCCTGAAGGCCGCCGAGAAGCCGCTGCTGGAAGTCGTGCTCGGCCAGGCCGAAGGCAATCAGAGTCGCGCCGCGGCCTGGCTCGGCATCAACCGCAACACCTTGCGGCGCAAGCTGCAAGATCACCAGATCGATTCCCAGAGCTAGACATGGATACACCCGACTCCCCCAGCCCGGCGCACCGGTGCACCGCATTGATCTCGGTTTCCGACAAGACCGGCATCGTCGACTTCGCGCGCGCCCTGGACGCGTTGGGCATCGCGCTGGTTTCCACCGGCGGCACGGCGCGGCTGCTGACCGACGCTGGCCTGCCGGCGGCCGAAGTCGCCAGCCTGACCGGCTCGCCGGAGATGCTGGACGGCCGCGTCAAGACGCTGCACCCGCGCATCCACGGCGGCCTGCTGGCGCGGCGCGACCTGCCCGAGCACATGGCTGCGCTGGCCGAACACGGCATCGGCACCATCGACCTGCTGGTGGTCAACCTGTATCCCTTTGCCCAGGCCACCGCGCGGCCCGACTGCACGCTGGAAGATGCGATCGAGAACATCGACATCGGCGGCCCGGCCATGTTGCGCGGCGCGGCGAAAAACTGGGCCGATGTGACGGTGCTGATCGACCCGGCCGACTACCCGCGTGTGCTGGCCGAACTGGCCGCAGGTGGGGTGCGGCGCGACACCCGCTTCACGCTGGCCAAGAAAGTCTTTGCGCACACCGCCGAGTACGACGGCATGATCAGCAACTACCTTGGGTCGCTGCAACCCGGTGCCGAAGACAGCGTGCAGGCTGTGCCGGCGCGCGAGCCGTTCCCGGCGGTTTATTCGCTGCAGCTGTGCAAGACCCAAGACCTGCGTTACGGCGAAAACCCGCATCAGGCGGCTGCCTTCTACCGCGAGCGCATCAGTGCCGCCGGGCTGTTGGCGGGCTGGACCCAACTGCAGGGCAAGGCGCTTTCATACAACAACATCGCCGATGCCGACGCAGCCTGGGAATGCGTCAAGAGCTTCGACGCGCATACCCCGGCCTGCGTCATCGTCAAGCACGCCAACCCCTGCGGCGTGGCGGTGGCGGCCACCGTGGCCGAGGCTTATGCAAACGCGTTGGCCACCGACCCCACTTCGGCCTTCGGCGGCATCATCGCTTTCAACACCGAGCTCGACGGCGCTACCGCCGAAGCGGTTGCGCGGCAGTTCGTCGAAGTGTTGATCGCACCGTCCATCAGCGCTGCCGCATTGGCGGTGTTCTCGGCCAAGCGCAATGTGCGGGTGCTGCAAGTGCCGATGGCAGCGGCTACCAATGCCGTCGACTTCAAGCGCGTCGGCGGTGGCTTGCTGCTGCAGGGCGCTGACGCCAAAAACGTGGCGTTGACCGAGTTGCGGGTGGTGACCAAGCTGGTACCCAACGCCGAACAATTGCAAGACTTGCTGTTTGCGTGGAAGGTGGCCAAGTTCGTCAAGAGCAACGCCATCGTGTTCTGCGCCGGTGGCCGCACGCTCGGAGTCGGGGCCGGGCAAATGAGCCGGGTCGACAGCGCCCGCATCGCGGGCATCAAGGCCGCCAATGCCGGGCTGTCGCTGCAGGGCTCGGCAGTCGCCAGCGACGCCTTCTTTCCGTTTCGCGACGGGCTCGACGTCATCATCGATGCGGGCGCGAACTGTGTGGTGCAGCCGGGCGGGTCGATGCGCGACGACGAAGTGATCGCCGCGGCCGACGAACGCGGCATTGCGATGGTCTATACCGGCACACGTCATTTCCGGCATTGAGAACGCTTGGCGCCGTTCAAGTCGGCGCTGTACCGGTCGATAGTTGGAGACGAGGCTTTGGCGCACGGTGCGCAGGGGTGCTCGGTCACTGCCCGCGCCATGTCCTTCATCGATACCGAACCCGCCGCCATCGACCGCCAGAAAGCGCCCGAGGTCTGGTACCCGTTTCGTGTCGGCGACCCAAGGCTGCGGCGCGCTATGTTGCTGTCCTTGTGCAGCGGCGACACCCCGGTGACGATCGGCAGCAGCGGCGGGCCCAAGGTGACCGCCGCGCTGTGGTCGGTCGAGGCCAACGACGATGCCGGCCGTCTGCATTTTAGTGTGGCCAGCGGCGTCAGCGAGCTCGACGCCGTCGCGGCGCTGCGCAAGCCCTGGGCTGCGGCCTATCTGGACGATGTCAAGCTGCAGTTCGAGTTGCGCAGCCTGGTGCTGGAGTGCACGGGCGGCCGCCAGATCCTGCATGCGCAGATTCCAAGCTACATGGTGCGGCTGCCGCGGCGCCAGTCGGTGCGGGTCCGCCGCAGTGCCGACGATTCACCGGTGGCGCGCTTGCCGCAGATGCAGGGTGACGGGTCGCTGCTGCCGGTGCGGGTGCTCGACATCAGCCTGGACGGCTGCGCCTTGCTCAAACCCGCCAGCACCGCACCTTTGGCGCCGGGCGATGCGTTGCCCGGGGTCACGCTCGAACTGGGCGAGGGCATCGTGATCGAAGCCGACTTGCGGGTGCAGCATGTCACGCCCGGACCGGTCGGTTTGCATGGCTGGCGCGTGGGCTGTGAGTGGCAGGCGTTGGACGAAGCCAACGCGACGCGGCTGGCGCAGTGGATCACCGGCGGGCGGTGGCGCCGGCAGTTGGTATCGCTCGGGCTGAATTGATCCAGCCGCCGCACGCTGCCGGCTTCAACGAGTGATGATGTCGCGGTGCATCGGCGCCAAGCGTGCCAGCAGCCGGTTCTGCATGGCAAACGGAATCCGGCGTTCGCTCATACTGGACTGCAGCACTTCCACCACGTGCAGGAAGTCGGCCTTGGGAATGTTCAGGTCGGCATGCGAAGCCTGCATCGAGTCCCCGTCGTAGACACAGGGGCCCGCCAGCAGCTGGCAGATCTGGTCGACGAGTTGGGTCTTGAAGCGCGGAATCTTGGTCTTCTCGAAGTAGTGGCCGACCTGGCGGTCCAGGCGCAGCGAGTCGACGAAGGCGTCTACCAACTCGCCGATGCCTTGTTTGCCACCGAAGGCGCCCAGCAGTTCGGCGTCGGGCGCGAAAACAGGTACGAGCGGTGCTGCCGTGTGGGTGGTGGCTGGTTCAGCCGGAGCCGCAGCTTGCGCCAGCGCTGCCGAGCCCATCGACAGATGAAGTGCTATCGCGCCCAGCAGCGCGCAGACCGCTGGCCGGGGGGATGAAACATCGAACATGGTGAAGCGCTTGAAGTAGCGCGGGGCAGATGACCAGCCGTATTCTGTGGCGCCTTTGGCCGCGTGGAAGTCCGCAAAAGCGGCCGCTCGGGGCGCCTGTTCGTCCGAAGCCCGGCGCGCCCGAAGGCTGAACCAGCATTCCACTCATGACTTCAGCCGATGCCGCGTCGGGGGGGGGGCTCGGTCGATTCAGTCTGGATCGATTGTCGCGGCCGTGCTGTTGATCAAGCGCTCGGCTGCTGACCGGCTCGCTCCACTAGCATCGGGTCATGATGATCCTCGGCATCGACCCCGGCCTGCAACGCACCGGCTTCGGTGTGATCGAAGCCAGGGGCCAGCGCCTGGCTTATGTGGCCAGCGGCACCATCAGCACGCTGGAAGCGCCCCGCGGTGACTTGCCGCTGCGGCTGAAGCTGATCTTCGACGGCGTGCGCGAAGTGGTGCAGCGCTACGCCCCCGACTGCGCCTGCGTCGAGATCGTGTTCGTCAATGTCAACCCGCAGAGCACGCTGCTGCTGGGGCAAGCGCGCGGCGCGGCGCTGGCGGCGCTGGTGGCGGGCAGCCTGCCGGTCGCGGAAGTCACCGCACTGCAGATGAAAAAGGCGGTGGTCGGCCACGGGCTGGCCAGCAAACCGCAAGTGCAGGAAATGGTGCGGCGATTGCTGTCGCTGCCTGCATTGCCCGGCAAGGACGCGGCCGATGCGCTCGGCATCGCGATCACCCACGCGCATGCCGGGGCCTCGCTGGCCGCGCTCGCACAGGCTTCACCGCTGCAGCGGCGCCAGCATGCGCAGTACCGCAACGGCCGCGCGTATTGACTCACCCACGAAGCGCCTGCGGCGCTCCCCCTCCTGGGGCACGCGGCACGACTGTTCTCCACCCATGAAAGGAATCGCCCAAATGAACTCACCCGTGGACAGGGACTGGATCGAGATCGAGCCCGGCTTCGCCGGCTACCTGGCATTGCCGCCGACGGGCCGGGGACCGGGCATCTTGCTGTGGCAGGAGATCTTCGGCGTCAACGAGCACATTCGTGCCGTGGCGCGGCAATACGCGGCCGATGGCTTCGTGGTGCTGGCGCCCGACGTGTTCTGGCGTCAGGCGCCGCGCGTCGAACTTGGCTACGAAGGCGAAGACCGCCAGCGTGCCATGAGCCTGAAGCAGGGCTACAGCAAGGACGACGCCAGCGCGGACATCCGGGCCGCGTTCGGCGCGCTGAAGGCACGGCCGGAACTGCGGGGCCCGGTTGGAACTATCGGGTATTGCATGGGCGGTTTGCTGGCCTGGCGCACTGCAATCGAAGCCGACGTGGCTGCGGCCGTGGCGCTATACGGCGGAGGTATTCAGAACGAACTCGACGCGGCGGGCAGCTTGAAGTGCCCGCTGCAGTTTCACTTCGGCGGCGACGACAGCCACATCCCGATGGACGCGGTCGACAAAATCCGGAAGGCGGTGCAGGGGCTGGACGCCGAAGTGCATGTCTATGCCGGCGCGCAGCATGGCTTCAATTGCTGGGAGCGGAGTTCGTATCACGCACCGAGCGCGGCGCTGTCGCATGGGCGCGCCACGGTATTCTTCGCGCAGCACCTGCTGAAAGCCTGATCAGGCTTGCGCGCTGCTGGCCTGCGCATATTGCGGCGCTGCGCTTTCGACCTGAGCCAGCGTGTCGACACAGGCCAGCATGGCCCAGGTCACCGTGGCGGCCAGTGCCAGTGCATACCAGCGGGCCGAGGCAGGGGCGCCGAGCGGCGCAGGGGTCGAGGTGTGAGTCGCTGTGCGGACGGTGGTGAGGGCGGTGTTCATGTCGGCTTCTTTCGTCGGGGGTGGTGTGTTCGATGAATGAACTTTAGGCAGCGGGCCAAAGCGCGACGATCGGTTTGCGACGGGTCCACCGACGCGGTCGACGAACGGCACAGAGCGCCGACGAACGGGGCTGGCGCCAACCCGGCGGCGACAATTCGGCGCATGAAAGCGGCTTCGAATCCATGACCACGGCCATTGCCACGTTGATGGCGGTCTATGCCGGCGACGATCCCGAAGCGCTGGCCGAATCGATCGAATCCACGCTGGTGCAGGACTTGCCTGCCGACATCGAATCGCGCTTGTATGTCGGCGTCGACGGGCCCTTGCCGCCGCCGTTGGAGCAGGTGCTGGCCCGCTACGCCAGCCACTGTGCGCTGGTGCTGCGCTCATCCGTCAACCGCGGCCTGGCCCGCACGCTGAACGGCCTGATCGAGCGCTTGTCCGACGAAGCCTTTCTGTTCAGGATGGACGCCGACGACATCTCGCTGCCCGGCCGCTACCGGGCTCAGCTCGACCATCTGGCTGCGCACCCCGAGGTCGACATCGTCGGTACCGCCATCACCGAATTCGACCCGATCACGGGTGCCGAGCGCGTGGTGCGCTTCGCGAAGAACCCGGCTGACGCCGCAGCGCGCATCCACCAGCGGGTGCCGGTGGCGCATCCGAGCGTGTGCTTTCGCCGACGCGTCTTCAAGGTGTTGAAGGGCTACCCGCTGGCTGGAACCAACGAAGACATTGCGCTCTGGTTCGAATGCCTGCAGCGCGGCATGGTGTTCGACAACATCGATGCGAGCCTGCTGCGCTTTCGGATTTCCAGTCACTTCTGGCAGCGTCGCGGCTGGGCCAAGGCGCGCTCGGAATTCACGAGCTACGTGCGCGGCATTCATGCGATGCACGGGCCCTGGACCTGGCGTTATGCGGCGCCGCTGGCGCGGCTGGCGCTGCGGTTGTCGCCGGTCTTTGTCAGCCGCTGGGCCTACCAGCGGCGCTTCAGGGGCTGAGCGGGCTGGCGGTCAACGCACCCAGCGCCCCGGTGCTTCGCGCCAGCCGCGGCCCTCACGCGCCCAGTGGTGCGGTTCCCAGCGATAGCCCGGGCGCGCAGATTCCCACCGACCGGGTGCCCAGGCGTAGCGCCCACCGCCCCAGCCCCAGTGGCCACCGATCCAGAGATAGCCCGGGCCGGGGGCGACACCGATGACCTCGACCCGCGCAGCCGGCGGCTCGACGGTAACGGTTTCATAGGCCACCTCTTCGTGGCGGTGGCGACCGTTTGGCACGACGATGCAGCCCGACAGGGTTGCGCCCACGAGCAGACTGCAGGCCAGCAAGAGCCGGCGGCGTGGATTGGGTTTCATCTCGAAGACTCCAGTTGGATTCGTACCGAGATAACGGCGCTGCGCCGGTACGGATGACCCGCAGATCGCTTATTTACACAGCTTCACCGCAAAGCGAATCCGGCAAAGTCCGGGTGCGCGAAAGTTCAGCGCTTCGGTGCCGGCGCCTTCAGCCACTCTTCGGCAATGCGCACCCATGCCGTGGCGCCGAGCGGGATCAAGTCGTCGTTGAAGTCATAGCTCGGGTTGTGCAGCATGCAAGGCCCGAGCCCGTGGCCGCCTTCGCGGTGTTCACCGTCGCCGTTGCCGATCGTGAAGTAGCAGCCGGGCTTGGCTTGCAGGAAGAAGCTGAAGTCCTCGGAGCCCATCGTCGGCTCGAAGTTCTGCACGTTGTCAGCACCCACTACCTCACCCAGCACGCGCTGGACGAAAGCGGTTTCGTGGGCGTGGTTGACGGTCGGCGGGTAGTTGCGCTTGAACTCGAATTCGCAGTCGGCGCCGAAAGCGGCGCAGGTGTGTTCGGCCACCAGCTTCATGCGCGTTTCGATCAGCTCCAGCGCCTCCAACGAGAAGGTGCGCACCGTGCCGCGCAGCTTGCACGAATCGGGCACCACGTTGATGGCTTCGCCGGCCTGCATCATCGTCACCGAAATCACGCCCGGGTCGATCGGCTTCCGGTTGCGGGTGATGATGGTCTGAAACGCCATCACCATCTGCGCCGCCACCGGCACCGGGTCGATGCCCAGGTGCGGCATGGCGGCATGCGCGCCCTTGCCGCGGATCGTGATGTTGAACTCGTTGCTCGACGCCATCATCGCGCCCGGGTTCACGGCAAAAGCACCGACCTTCATGCCGGGCCAGTTGTGGGCACCGAAGATGGCCTCCATCGGGAACTTCTCGAATAGGCCGTCTTTGATCATTTCGCGCGCGCCACCGCCGCCTTCTTCGGCCGGCTGGAACACCAGATACACGGTGCCGTCGAAGTTGCGGTGCCTGGAAAAGTGCTTGGCGGCTGCCAGCAGCATGGCGGTGTGGCCGTCGTGGCCGCAGGCGTGCATGCGGCCTGCGTTCTGGCTGGCGTGGGCGAAGGTGTTGTGCTCTGTCATCGGCAGTGCGTCGATATCGGCGCGCAAGCCCACGGCGCGGTCCGAGCTGCCGTTCTTGATGATGCCCACGACACCGGTGGTGCCCATGCCGCGGTGCACCGGAATACCCCAGTCGGTGAGCGCCTTGGCGATCACGTCGGCGGTGCGTTCTTCCTTGAAGCACAGCTCCGGATGGGCGTGGATGTCGCGTCGCAGGGCGGTGATGGCCGCAGCGTCGGCCAGAATCGGTTCGAGCAGGTTCATGATGGCTAGCGGCGGGCGGCCGGTTCGTGAATTCGTAAAAGCATCTTAGCGCTGGCCGCAAGACCCCTCTCGCGCAGCACAGCTCTGTGGCACATTGCTGGTCGATGAATGCCGCCGTCCAGATTCGCGCCGTCAATACCGTGGTTCGCACTGTCGTCAACGCGGTTTGCCCGCACGACTGCCCCGACACCTGCGCGCTGCGGGTCACGGTAGAAAACGGCCGCGCGATCAAAGTGGCCGGCAATCCCGAGCACGCGCCGACGCAAGGCGTGCTGTGCACCAAGGTCAGCCGCTACACCGAGCGCAGCTACCACCCGGACCGCGTGCTGACGCCGTTGCGCCGGGCTGGGCCGAAAGGCAGCGGCCGTTTCGAGCCGATCGCGTGGGACACGGCTTTGGACGAGATCGCGGCGCGGTTGCGCGCAGTCGCTGCCCGCGACGCGCAAGCCATCGTGCCCTACAGCTTCGCGGGAACCATGGGGCTGGTGCAGGGCGAGGGCATGGCCGCGCGCTTCTTCAACAAGTTGGGTGCGTCGCTGCTGGACCGCACCATCTGCGCCACCGCCGGTGCCGAGGCCGTGGCCGCCACCTACGGCGCCAAGGTCGGCATGCACACCCGCTTCTTTGCCGAAAGTCGATTGATCCTGATCTGGGGCAGCAATTCCATCGGCTCCAATTTGCACTTCTGGACCTATGCACAAGAAGCCAAGCGGCGTGGTGCGACGCTGGTCTGCATCGACCCGCGGCGGACCGAGACGGCCGACAAATGCCAGCAGCACATCGCCCTGTTGCCGGGCACCGACGGGGCCCTGGCGCTCGGCTTGATGCACGAGCTGATCGTGCACGGTCTGCTCGACGCCGACTATCTAGCCCGCCACGTTCACGGCTGGGCCGCGTTGCGTGAGCGCGCGTTGCAATGGCCGCCCGAACGCGCGGCCGCGGTCTGCGGTCTAGAAGCCGATGTCGTGCGCGAACTGGCGATGCGCTACGGCACAACGCAGCCCGCGGCGATTCGGCTGAACTACGGCATGCAACGGGTACGTGGCGGCGGCAATGCCGCGCGCCTGATTGCGCTGCTGCCGTGCCTGATCGGCGCCTGGCGGCACCGCGGCGGCGGCTTCCTGCTGTCGAGTTCGGGTTGGTACCGCGGCGCCGTCGACTACGCGGGGTTGCAACGCCCTGACCTGCTGGCCGGACGCCGGCCGCGCACGATCAACATGAGCACCATCGGTGACGACCTGCACCGGCCGGCATCGGCGACTTTCGGTCCGCGCATCGAAGCGCTCGTGGTCTACAACAGCAACCCGGTGGCGATTGCGCCCGACAGCGCGCGCGTGGTGGCCGGCTTCGAGCGCGATGACCTCTACACCGTGGTGCTGGAACATTTCATGACCGACACCGCGCAGCACGCCGACATCGTGCTGCCGGCCACCACCCAACTGGAGCACTGGGACGCGCACACGTCCTACGGCCACACCGACGTGATGCTGAACACACCCGCGATCGAGCCGCTGGGCCAGGCTCGCTCGAACGCGGCCATCTTCCGCGCTTTGGCCGGACGCATGGGCTTCGACGAAGCCTGCTTCAGCGACAGCGACGAAGCCATGGCGCGCAGCGCCTTTCGCGCCGACCGCATCGACACCGAGGCCCTGCGTCAATACGGCTTCACGACGCTTGCGGTCGCCGACGCGCCCTTTGCCGAAGGCGGATTTCCCACCGCCAGCGGCAAGGCGCTGGCCGACGCACCCGGGCTCGGCGTGCCGGACCATGTTCCGAATTACGAGAGCGCACTCGCCACGCCCGAACTGGCCGCGCGGTTTCCGCTGGCGATGATCTCGCCGCCGGCCCGGCACCTGTTGAACTCCACCTTCGCCAACATCGAAAGCTTGCGTGCCGCCGATCCGGAGCCGCGGCTCGAAATTCACCCCGACGACGCCGGAGCGCGCGGCATCGAAAGCGGCATGGTCGTGCGCGTGTTCAACGACCGCGGCGAGTACCTCTGCAAGGCCGATGTCGGCCAGCGGGCGCGGCGCGGCGTCGTCAACGGCATGGGTATCTGGTGGCGCCGCTTCGGCATTGCCGGCACCAACGTCAACCAGCTCACCAGCCAGCGCCTGACCGATATCGGCCGGGCGCCCACCTTCTACGACTGTCTGGTCGAAGTCGAGCGGGTTGCCGGGCGTTCATGACGCGAAACACGCTGGTGTGTGGCGCGCGCTGATCGTGCGTGTGGGTCTGGGTTTGGGCGTGGGTCTGACGGCGACGCTGGCGCTGGCGGCAACTGTGCTGTGCCTGAGCACCGGCTGCAGCAGCCTCGGCTACTACGCGCAAGCCGTCGGCGGCCACCTGTCGCTGATGCATGCGGCCCGGCCGGTGGCCGCGGTCGAGGCCGACCCGGCCACGCCACCCGCGCTTCGCGAGCGGCTGCTGCTGAGCCAACGCATTCGCGACTACGCGGTCAGCGAGTTGAAGCTACCCGACAACAACAGCTATCGCCGCTATGCCGACCTGCACCGCGCGGCGGCGGTGTGGAACGTGGTGGCCGCGCCGGAACTGTCGTTGACGTTGAAGACCTGGTGCTTCCCGGTGATGGGATGCGTGGGCTACCGCGGCTATTTCGACCGCGCGCCGGCCGACCGTCTGGCCGCGCAGTTGAAATCCGAAGGCTGGGAGGTGCTGGTCTACGGCGTTCCCGCGTACTCCACGCTCGGCTACAGCGAACTGCTGGGCGGTGACCCGTTGCTCAATACCTTCATCCGGTGGCCCGAGGGCGAACTGGCGCGGCTGATCTTCCACGAGCTTGCACACCAGGTGGCCTATGCGCCCGACGACACCACCTTCAACGAATCTTTTGCGGTGGCGGTCGAGCGCATCGGCGGTGCGCGCTGGCTGGCCACCCGAGCCGATGCCGCGGCGCGCACGGAATATGCGGCCTTCGATGGTCGGCGCCAGGACTTTCGCGGCTTCACGCTGCGCTGGCGGCAGCGACTCGAAGCGCTGTACGCGAGCCCGCTGTCCGAAAGCGACAAGCGCAGCCGCAAGGCCGCTCTGATGGTGCAGATGCGTGCAGACTACGAAGCCCTGAAAACCAATCGCTGGGGCGGCTATGCCGGCTTCGACCGCTGGTTCGAGACGGCCAACAACGCCGCCTTCGGCGTGCAGGCGGCCTACAACGAACTGGTACCCGAGTTCGAGCGACTCTACGCCCGTGAGGGCAGCGACTTCGAACGTTTTTATGCTGCGGTCAAAGTCCTGGCCGACTTGCCGAAGGCCGAACGCCGGGCGAAACTCGCCGACCCCCGCTGAGGAAGCAAGCATTCATGGCCGACATCCACATCCACCGCGCCCACACGCTCGGCCTGCCGAAGGCGCGCAAGGTGGCGTTCACCTGGGCCGAGCAGGTCGAAGCCAAGTTCGACATGGACTGCACGGTGGTCGAAGG
>JALYUN010000157.1 GCA_030853725.1 Pseudomonadota bacterium
CCGCGTCGAGGTCGGTCGATGCGATCGCGGTGGTGAAAAAGCGCAGGTCACCGTAGGGCAGGCGTTGCAGTTGCTCGCGGCAGCGCTGCAGTCGTGTCAACTGCTGCGCCGGGTCGGCGGCAGTCGCCAGCGCTGCCGTGGGCGCCACGGGTTCGCAGCGCAGCGGCGCGCTCTGCCCCGTGCCCCGCTGGTCCACCAGCACCAGATCGCGCCGGTTGTTGAGCCGCGCCATCCTGGCGCCCATGACATCGGCCAGCTCCATGGCGCTTTGCCCCGGACCGCCGGCGATAAAAAACACCGGGTCGGGCAAGCGGTTGCGCGCCAGCGCCGGCAGCACCGCGTAGTGGATGTCGATTGCGGTGCCGGCGGGGTGCGCCGGGTCCAGCGGCCGGCTTAAGTGACCGCACAGCGCTTGGTTGGCCACGCTTTTGAGCCAGCAGGGGGTCAGGCCAGCGCGGTCTTCAGCAGCCGCGGCGGGCGTCGCCGCGCAGGCGAGGCCGATCAAGACAAGGCTAAGCCAGCACAGGTTGCGCATGGTTGGCATTCTGCGTTGCCGCCTGCCACTCGATCCCCTGTGCACCGGGCGAAAGCATTGCCCGGCGGGGCGACTGGCGGTCTCAGCCGATGAGTTGCCGCAGTTCGCCCGAGTCGATCAGCCGCTTCAGATCGGTGGCGCCGCCCACCAGAACTCCCTTGACGAACACCATGGGCAGCGTCGGCCAGCCGCTCCAGCGTTTGAGCGCGCCGCGGCGCTGCCATTCGCTGAAATAGCTGCCGTATTCCAGGTAGTGGTGTGCGATCCCCGCCGTCTGCAGCGCCTTGCGCGCCCGCTTCGGATAGGGGTTCTGGCGCATACCAACCACCACCACCGCGTGTTGCGTCAAGGCCTGCTCGACTTGCTCGATGGTGGCCCGGTGCAGCCCTGCGATTTGTTCGCGGATGGCGGGGTGGATTTGACTGTCGTCAAGGATCAGGCGCTTCATCGATCGGGTCCTGTTCAAGCGCTGGGCGCGGTGGTTTTCGACAACGGCTTCAGCGCCGTCTCACAGGCGGCACGCGGGCTGTCGGCACTTGCCGCGCTCGAATCACCAGCGGTCTTGGCGTCGACCTTGGAATCAAGTTGGGAGCAAACGCCACGCAATTGCCCCTGGAGCCGGCGCAGCGCCGCATCGTGCTGTCCGGTGTGGTTCCAGGCGTCGAGCTTGTTGCCCACCCGTTGCAACGAACGCGCACTGCGGCCTTCGAAAGAGCCGCTGTCGGCTGCCGCTTCTGCATACAGCTTCGACGCCGTCTGCTCGATGCGCGCAGCGTCCTTCGGCGCCATCTCGACCAGCGCCGCCAAATAAGAAGCGCCCCATTGCAGGCGGGTCGCCGGACCTTCGCTGGTTTCGAACGCTTTCTGATACCAGCCCAGCGCCGCTTCGTTGCGCCCCTGCTTGCGCGCGTTGCCACCGAGCTGCGACATCAGATAGTAGGGCGAATTGCTCTTGGCAAGATTGGCTTTCAGCAACGCTTCGCTGTCGGCCCAGAGGCCGGCGTACGACAAGGTGGCGGCGCCCGCGGTGATGACGGCCTGGCGTTCATAGCCGTCGGTGATCTCGCGGTCAGCACGGGCAACGTGGCTGCGCACGTCCTGCAACAACGCTGCAGGCAGTTGCGGCTTCAACGTGGACTTGGGCTGGTCCAGCCGCGCCAGTTCGACCCGTGCGTACAGGGCCTGCATGCGGTCGCCGCGCGACAGGCTGGCGTCTGCCTCGAAAGCTTGCAGCCGGCGGTCGAAGGTGCCGACGAGCGCGGTGCGCGCGGGTCCGGCTTCGGGTTCGAGCGTGCGCGTGATGTCGACCGCGCCGTTGGCCAGCACGTCCATCTGGCTGCGCGAGCGCACCGGGTCGGCCAGCACCGCCAGCACCCGCTGGCGCAGCGCGGCGTCGGGCTTCACGCCCTGGCCTTCGTTGCTGGCCGCCAGTGCCTGCAGCCACAGCCGCGTGGTGGTGTCCACATCCGCCGCCGGCGCCGTGGCGGCCAGTTGCACCAACATGCCGGGGACTTCGCCGCGCGGCACCAACTGCTGTTCATCGGTTTCCCACGAATAGAAGGCGAGCATGCGCCAGTCACCCGCTGGCAGCGGCTTGCCTGCCAGTGCGTCGGCCAGCACCGCTTTTACTGGGCGCCCGCCGGCCATGCCCTGCTGCAACACCGCCATCACCTGCGGTGCGTCGACTTCGCCCGGCAGCCGCGTGATCTCTTTGCCGTCGGCGTTGAAAAGCACCAACGTCGGATAGCCGCTGACCTTGAAGCGCTGCGCCAGCTTCTGGGCGCCCGGGCGGTCGCCATCCACACTCACCGCCACGAAGGATTTCGACAGCGCCGCGAAGTCCTGGCGATTGAAGAGCGTGGCCTTGAGCTGGTTGCACGGCGGGCACCATGAAGCGCCCCAGTACAGCAGCAGCGGTTGCTTGCTGGCACGGGCCTGGCTGAAGGCGCGGTCGACATCGGCGTCGGTTGCGGCGGGCAGCCAAGCCACGTTGGTCGAAGGCAAGCCGCTGGCGGCCATCGCGGGCGGCGTGCTCAGTATCAGAGCGGCGGCCAGGTACACGCCTGCAAGCAAGGTTTTCATCAGGAGGATATCCCTTCAGGGAAGGCATGGTGAGCGCGGCGACAACGCTGTGGCATTGTGCGCGTGACGGCGGCTGCAAGCCTCGGAACGGCACTCATCCCAGGGCGGGCCTGGCGTCACCCAAGCCGGGTTGCGGATCGATTTCCGGTTCGGGCTCGGCATTGGCACGGGCCAAAGCCATCCAGACCGTGAATGGCACCCGGTGGGCGCGGCGCGGTGCCGGCCGCGCCACTTCCAGCCCGGCCGCATCGGCCCACATCACGCCGTAGCTGCAGGGCACCTCGTCGGCATCGGCAATGCCCCGTGCCAGCACATACCAGCACTGGCTGGCCAACGCGCCGTAGGCCGCACCCTTGTCCGGGTGGCGCAGGTCCGACAGCAGATCGGCGCGACGCACTTTGATCTCGTGCGCCACCGGCTCGGCGTAGACCTCGACGGTGGTGTTTCGGATGGAGTAGACATCCGGCATCGCCAGCACCCAACGTGTCGGTGCGGCGCAGTCGGCCCCGTCAGTCCCGTCAGTCCCGTCAGCCCCGTTTGCCCGGCCCCCGCTGCTTGCTACATCCTGCAAAGGCGCCCGCAGCTTCAGTCCGCGCCAGACGATGCGGCCCGCGCGCCGCATCTGCTCGGCCACTTGGGCCACCAGTGCCTCGTGGGCGTTGAAAGCGGCGCGGTTGCGCTGCTGCGTTGCAGCCAACTCCGCAATGCCGGCCTCGGTGAGATGCAGCGTTTCACGCGCCTGGTCGTCGAAACGGCGTGTCAGCAGCCCGGCAGCCAGCAGGTCGATTTCAACCGCATCGCGACACGGCCAACCGGCGGAACGCCAGATCGCCCGCAAGCGCCGGCGGTGAAATACGCCGATTGCGCTTGCGGCCACCGGCGTCGGCTTTCGCGCTTGCGTGCCCTTGCGACGCTATTCGCTGACTTGCACACCCTTCCAGAAAGCGACGCGCCCCTTGATCTCAGCCGCTGCTTCCTTCGGCTCCGGATAAGTCCAGACCGCATCGGGATTGGCGTCGCCATTGACAAACAGCGTGTGGTAGCTGGCCTGCCCTTTCCAGGGACACATCGATTTCGTGTTGCTGGGCAGCAGGTACTGCTGCGGCAGGGACGCCGCCGGAAAATAGTGATTGCCTTCGACCACCACCGTGTCGTTGCTCTCTGCCACCACAACGCCGTTCCAGACTGCTTTCATCGTGTCGACTCCAGGTTCATGACTGGTTTCAGATTAACACTGAGGCAGCGTGATGGGCTTGAACGCTGCGTGCAGACTGCTTCAACCACAGCGCCTGCGGCGGCTTCGACAATGGCGCCATGAACTCCACTCTCACCACTCCCCGCGAGATTGAACGCATCGTGGCTGGCCAAGCCACCCAGGACGGCGACGGCGTGCGCCTGACGCGGCTGCTGACCGCCGACCTGCAACAACGGCTCGACCCGTTTCTGATGCTCGACAACTTCGGCACCGACAACCCCGGCGACTACATCGGCGGCTTCCCGGAACACCCGCACCGTGGTTTCGAAACCGTCACGCTGATGTTGCAGGGCCGCATGCGCCACCGCGACAACAGCGGCAATGTCGGCCTGCTGGGCCCGGGCAGCGTGCAGTGGATGACCGCCGGGCGCGGCGTCATCCACAGCGAGATGCCTGAGCAACAAGACGGCGCGATGGAAGGCTTTCAGCTCTGGCTGAACCTGCCGGCGCGCGACAAGCTGCGCGAACCCTGGTACCGCGACATCGCTGCCGCCGAGATGCCGCTGCGCACGGGCCCCGGCTTCAGCGCGCGGGTCATTGCAGGGCGCAGCGGGGAGGTCAACGGTGCCGTGCAACGCGAAGGGTCCGAGCCGCTGCTGCTGGATCTGGAGCTGGCGCCCGGCGCGGTCTTCGAGCAGGTGCTACCAGCGTCGCACAACGCTTTCGTCGTTGCCTACCGCGGCGCGCTGGACGTGGCTGGTCAGCCTTCGCCGATCGGTGCGCTGGCCATCCTGCAGAACCGACCGGACAGCGACGGCGTGCGGCTGCAGGCCGGGCCCGACGGCGCCCGGGCGATCGTGGTGGCCGGGCGACCTCTCGGCGAGCCGATCGCGCAGTACGGGCCGTTCGTGATGAACACGCGGCAACAGTTGCAGGAAGCGGTCGAGGACTTCAAGGCTGGGCGCCTGGCCTGAGGCGTCGTCACGCGACCCAAGCGCTTCAAGGGGGCGTCGCGGATTCTGTGACCGGGCCGCGCCAGCCGCTCAACTGCAGGTCGAGCCAGGTCGCCAACGGCAGCGCCGCCAATGCGGCATCGCTCTCGGCGGCCCGGTGTTCGTGAACCTGCAGCCCGGCGCTGAGTTCGTGGCTGGAATCGAACCAGCCGCAGCCTGCTGCCGGTGGCTCACCATCGGTCGGGGCGGCGGCTTCGGGTTTCGGCTTCGCTGGGCGGCGGGCCAGTCTGGCGAATCGGATCATGGTCGGCTCCGGTGCGTTCTGCAGTGAACGCATCGTTGTCCGGCCGCTTGCTGGCGACCATCGCCCACAGGACGGTCGAAGCGTGCCGCATCCGGGGGCACCCGATCGGGCGAGGCGCGCTCAGCCGAATGGGCGCACCCCGATCAATACCCCGTGGCCCCAGAACGCGAACAGCGCCCAGGCTGCCACCCCGACCACGACCGATACCAACGTTGGGCCGAGGCTGCCAGCGCGCTGAACGACCCTGCCGGCGCGGGTGCGATGACGAGCGGCCCCGAAGTCCAGCATTGCCCACAACCCGAAAGCGCCGAACAGCAACACATCGGCCGCTGTCGAATTGGCCAACAGGTGTCCCACTGCCCACAGCAGCACGCCCAGCACCATCGGGTCACCGACCCGCGCCTTGATGCCGTTGCCGGGCACGTAGGCCGCGGTCACCAGCACAAAGGCCAGCAGCGTCAGCAGTGCCGCAGCGTGTCGGCCCCAGACCGGAGCAGGCCAGAGTTCCACCGGCTGCTGCCGCGCTTGGCCGTAACCCCAGACGATCAACACCAGGCCGAGCACCGACAGCACCGAATAGGCGCCTTTCCAGACGCCCTCGCCGACGCGCGCCCGAGTCCGAGTGCGCCAGCCCTCGGCCACGATCCGCACCGAATGGACGCCTAGGAACATCACCAGTCCGACCAGCAGCAGCGTCATGGCGGGCTCATCCTTTCCAAGGCAAGGCCGCGATTGTGGCGCCGCTATGCTGCGGCCCATGCCAACGCCTCGCTATTACTGGGAAGATTTCCCCGTCGGCCATGTCATGGCCTTCGGCCACATGCCGGTCACGCGCGAAGCCGTGCTGGCCTTTGCGCGGCAGTTCGACCCGCAGCCCTTCCATCTGGACGAGGAAGCCGCCAAGACCTCGCTGTTCGGCGGGCTGTGCGCCAGCGGCTGGCACACCTGCGCCATGGCGATGCGCATGATGTGCGACGGCTACCTGTTGCAGTCGTCCAGCCTGGGCTCACCCGGCATCGAGAACCTGCGTTGGCTCAAGCCGGTGTTCCCGGGCGACACGCTGCGGATGCAAGTCGAAGTGACCGAAGCGCGGCCGATGGCCAGCCGCCCCGGCGTCGGTCTGACACGACTGCGCTGGACGATCCTGAACCAGCACGAAGCGCCGGTCATGACGATGGAAGGCTGGGGCATGTTCGGCCGCCGCGAGCCGGGCGCGTGAACAGCCTGCCCGAGGGCTACGCTGCGCTGGTCATCGGTGCCAGCGGCGCCATCGGCTCGGCACTGGTGCAGGCCTTGCAGGCCGACCCGCGCTGCGCCCGGGTGCACGGCTGGTCACGAAACGGGTCGACCGCGGTCGACCTACTCGACGAAGCTTCGATCGCCACCGCCGCCGCTGCGCTGCACGATCAAGGACCGCTGCACCTGGTGGTCTGCGCCACCGGCGTGCTGCAACTCGATGGCCATGCGCCCGAGAAGCGCCTGGCCGATCTCGATCCCGCGCTGTTGGCCCGTGCCTATGCCGTCAACGCCATCGGACCGGCACTGCTGATCAAACACTTGCACGACCTGCTACCGACCCGGGAGCGCGCGCTGTTCGGCGTGCTGTCGGCGCGGGTCGGCAGCATCGGCGACAACCGCAAGGGTGGCTGGTACGGCTACCGTGCCAGCAAGGCTGCGCTGAACATGTTGCTGCGCACCGCCGCGATCGAAGTCGCACGGCGGCGGCCGCTGGCGGTGCTGGTGGCGCTGCATCCGGGCACCGTGCGTTCGGGG
Source organism: Pseudomonadota bacterium (assembly GCA_030853725.1). GTDB lineage: Bacteria > Pseudomonadota > Gammaproteobacteria > Burkholderiales > Burkholderiaceae_C > Rubrivivax. Next base: position 6,843 of record JALYUN010000157.1, read on the forward strand.
CTGTCGTCGCCGATCATCGGCAACGCCGAAGCCGCGAGCCCGGAGCAAGCGGCGCGGCATCTGCTGGCCGTGCTGGACGCGCTGCCAGCCGAAGGGGCCAGTGGCACGTTTGCTGCGTGGGACGGCAGCGCGATCGTCTGGTGAGACCGCTGTCACCTGGTACGAGCTTCAACTTTCCGACTTCGAAGGAGACCGATCCGATGAACCGCCCCTCCACCTTGCTGCGCGCCGTGCTGGCTGCAACCGTTCTGGCCGCGCCCTTTGCCTTGGCACAGGCCCAGGCCGCCGAATCGAAGTTGCTGAACATCTACAACTGGTCGGACTACATCGCCGACGACACCATCAGCAACTTCGAGAAAGAAACCGGCATCAAGGTCCGCTACGACAACTACGACAACAACGAAATCCTGCAGGCCAAACTGGTGGCCGGGCGCACCGGCTACGACATCGTGGTGCCCAGCGCGCATTTCGCCAAGCTGCAGATCCAGGCCGGGCTGTTCCAGAAGCTGGACCGCTCGCTGTTGCCGAACTGGAAGAACCTGGACCCGACGCTCTTGAAGAAGCTGGCGCAGATCGACCCCGGCAACGAGCATCTGGTGACGTGGATGTGGGGCTATGTGACGGTGGGCATCAACACCCAGAAGGTCAAGGCCGCGCTCGGCGCCACGCCGATGCCGGCCAACCCCTGGGATCTGATCTTCGACCCGACCGTGGCCGCCAAGCTCAAGGGTTGCGGCATCAACTTGCTGGACTCGGCTTCCGAAGTGCTGCCGGTCGCGATGATCTATGCCGGCAAGCCGCCGTACAGCGCCAAAGCGGCGGACTACGACGCGGCGCGCGAGGTGCTGATGAAGGCGCGGCCGAACATCACGCGGTTCTCGTCGTCAGGCTACATCAACGACCTGGCCGTCGGGCGTTTGTGCGTGGTGATGGGTTATTCGGGCGACATCAACATCGCGCGCCAGCGCGCCATCGACAACCAGTCGGGCCAGACGATCCAGGCGCTGATTCCGCCCACCGGCGGCACGCTGTTCTTCGACACCATGGCGATCCCGAAAGACGCGGAGCACGTGAAGAACGCGCACCTGTTCATCAACTACATCCTGCGGCCACAGGTGCACGCCGCACTCACCAACAAGCTGTTCTTCGCCAACCCCAACGCGGCATCGAAACCCTTCGTCACCAAGGCGGTCGCCGACAACCCGACGGTGTTTTTGTCGGCCACCGACATCGAGAAGATGACCTCGCCCGACGCGGTGCCACAAGACATTCGGCGCGTGCAGACCCGCATCTTCACCAGCTTCAAGGCCGGCATCCGCTGAGCATTCGAAGCTGCATGCAGCACCTGGACGCTGCCGCGCTGCGCGAACGCCTGCCGTTCGCGGCGCTGGTAGCCGCGCTGCGCGAGGCCTTCCGCTCCGACGCGATCAGCGTGCCACTGCGCCACAGCCACGCCATCGGCGACGCCGGCACCGCACTGCTGATGCCGGCATGGCGCGCGGGCGGCTGCTTCGCTGTCAAGACGGTGACGATCTTCCCCGGCAACGGCGCGCGCGGCCTGCCGGGCCTGCACGGCGTGGTCACGCTGTTCGACGCCACCACCGGCGTGCCACTGGCGGTGCTGGACGGCAGCGAGCTGACTGCGCGCCGCACCGCGGCGGCCGCAGCACTGGCGGCCGACTACCTGGCGCGCACCGACGCGACGCGTTTGCTGGTACTCGGAGCCGGGCGTGTCGGCGCGCTGCTGCCCGACGCGATGTGCAGCGTGCGCCTGAAGCTGCGGCACTTCGAGATCTGGAACCGCAATCCCGCGGCTGCTGAGTCGCTGGCGGCACGATGGCGCGAACAGGGTCTGCAGGCCCGCGCGGTGGTCGATCTGCAGGCGGCCGTGCAGACCGCCGACATCGTCAGTTGCGCCACGCTGTCGACTGCGCCTCTGGTGAAGGGCGAATGGCTCGCACCCGGCGCGCACCTGGACCTGATCGGCAGCTTCAGCCCGACGATGCGCGAAGCCGATGGCCAATGCTTCAAGCGCTGCCGCGTCTGGGTCGACACCGATGAGGCGCCGACGAAATCGGGCGATCTGCTGCAAGCGGTGGCCGAAGGCTGCTTCGAGCTCGGCGAGGTCGAAGGCACCCTGAGCGATTTGTGCCGCGGTCTGAAGTCAGGCCGCAGCACCGGTGACGATCAGGCCCGTGAGCGGACGCTCTTCAAGGCCGTCGGCACCGCACTGGAAGACCTGGCGGCGGCCGAACTGGCCGTCGCGCCGTCACGCAGCAACAACCGCTGAACCGCCGTCAGGCCGGATACCAGATCACCTTCTTGCGCTGCCCGATCCACTGGTCGTAATTCTTTGCGAACAGGTCCTCGATGCGGTTGCGCTTGACCTTGAAGGTGGGCGTGATGATGTCGTTGTCCACCGTCCACGCGTCGCTCATCAAGACGATGCAGTCCAGTTGCTCGTGCGGATCGAGCTGACTGTTGATGTCCTTTAAGTGCGCCGTCATCGACGCTTCGATCTCGGCCTTGCCAGCGGGGTCCTTGGCTTTGCGGATGGCTTCCGGGTTGAGCATCGCCAGCGCTAGCGGCTGGCCCAGGTTGGCGCCAGTGACGCAACAGGCTTCGACGGCATCGTTCATCACCAGCCGGTCTTCGATCGGTGCCGGCGCCACGTATTTGCCCTTGCTGGTCTTGAAGAGGTCCTTCACGCGACCGGTGATCTTTAGATTGCCTTCAGCATCGATCGAGCCTTTGTCGCCGGTCTTGAACCAGCCGTCGTCGGTCATGGCGGCGCGTGTCATCTCGGGCTCTTTGTAGTAGCCGAGCATGGTCCACGGCGCCTTTACCAGAATCTCGCCGTTGGACGGGTCGATCCGGCATTGCACGTCGGCATAGGGTTTGCCGACGGTTCCGACCGTGGCCGGGTTGCCGTCGCTGATGTGGCTGGCGCCCAGGTTCTCGGTCATGCCGTAGCCCTCACCCACCTTCAGCCCGAGCCGGCCATACCAACGCAGCAATTCAGGCGGGGTCGGCGCGGCCCCGGCGGCGGCGAATACGCAGTGCTGCAGGCCAAGCGCGGTCAGTACCTTTTTCTTGACGATGCCCGAAAGAATCGGGATCTTCAGGAACAGATCGAGCTTGGCCGGCGGCATCTTGTGGTTCACGCCCTGGCGGAACTTGACCCACAACCGCGGCACCGAAAAGAACACCGTGGGCCGGGCGCGTTGCAGGTCGGCAGCGAAGGTCTCCAGCGAATCCGCGAAGTAGACCGTCATGCCGCTGGCCAGCAGCCCGTGTTCGACCAACGCACGCTCCACCACATGCGACAGCGGCAGGTACGACAGCATGCGCGAATCGGTGTTCATCTCGATGCGCGTCAGCCCGTTCTGCACGGCCAGCGCGAAGCTGCCGAAGCTGTGCATCACACCCTTGGGCGCACCCGTGGTGCCCGAGGTGTACATGATGGTGGCCAGCTCGCCGGCCGGCCGCACCGGGTTGCCCGTCAGCGGTTCGGTCTTCGTGACGATGTCGTCCCAGTGCGGGAAGCTCGCCAGCGCGTCGGCCGGTGCCAGCGGTAGCGCCACGCAAGGCAGCCCCTCGAGAATGCCCGGCTTCATGCCGGCATAACCGTCGAGCTTGCCGACGAACAGCAGCTTCGCTTCGCTGTGCTGCAGGATCTGGCGAATGGTGCCGGCGGCCAGCGTGGGGTACAGCGGCACCGAAACGCAACCGGCGATCCAGATCGCGAAGTCGGCCATGAGCCAGTGCGCGGTGTTCTTCGACAGCATCGCCACCTTGTCGCCGGGCTGCAGACCCTGGCTTTGCAGGTACGCGGCCATGCGCCGTGCTTGGTCCATCGCCTGGCGCCAGGTGGTTTCGCTCAGCTTGCCTTCGCCGAGGGGCTGGACGAACACCGTGCGGTCAGCGGCCGTTTTCTCCCAGTGGTAGAGGCGTTGCAACGCCAGCGAGTCTGCGGCGGCGTCGGCGCCGGATGCGGGAGCGGGCATGGCGAAACCGTCCGGGGGGACCGGAGCGCGAGTGTTGACGGCCCTGAGGCTACCGAAGCACGCGCCACCCCGCCAGACGGGCTTTCCTCAAGCTGATTGCGGTTCTTCCGCAGCGGCTTCGCGCGCCAGTTGTTGCTTGCGTGCCAGGCCGGCCGCACGCAGCACCAAGGTCGGGTCCAGATCGGCTGGCTGTGAAACCCGCAACGTGACGGCTTCCAGGGTTTGCGGCGCCGCCATCAGCGCATGGGCCAGCGCCGAAAGCGCGCAGATGCTGCGCCGTGCCGGCATTTCGGGCAGGGCGCCGGTGGTGTGCGCCGCAATGTGGTGGCGCACGCTGGCCACGGCCGCAGCGCCCAGGCCCCAGCTTTCACACAGTGCCGCGCCCAGCGCGTCGTGGCTGACACCGAAACCGGCGTGTTCCAGTGCGGCCAGCTCGGTGTCGGTGGTGGCAGCCCGCAGCATGGCGCGGTAGTGGTCCGGTGCATGGCGAAACAGCACGGCCTTGCCGCATTCCTCGAACAAGCCCGCCGAATGAGCCGCCCAGGCGTCGAGTGAAAGCGCCGCGCCCAGCCGACCCATCAGCAGCCCGCGCTCGGCCGCACGCTTCCACAGCGGCTCCAGTTCGGGCGCCGGCGGAAAGGCCGCGCGCAGTCCCATTTCGAAGGTGATCGCCGCGACCTCGCGCATGCCCAGGTAGGTGATGGCTTGCTGCACGCTCTGTACGCGACCTTTCAGCCCATAGAGCGATGAGTTCACGGCCTTCATCACCGCAGCGGCCAGCGCCATGTCGGTTTCGATCAGCGCCGACGCGGCTTGCAGGTTGACCTGCTCCTGCGCCAGCAAAAGCGACAGTTGCACCAGCGCCTGGGGCTGCGACGGAATGTCGATGTCAAGTCTTCGCAGTTCGGGGTTCACGGACATGGCCGGCGCATCGGTTGCCAAGGTGGCGCGATGCTAGGCCGGCGGCTGTCGCAGCAAGCCTCGGAACTGCCTGGGGATTGCCGCCCGGTTGCGTTTCATGGGCGCGCGCCGCAGCGGTCACCCCGAAAAAGGGAAAGCGCCGATGTCCGGCGCTTTCGAAAGATGCCGGCCTGTCGTTTCGACGGCTGGTCTGTGGCGATGCTTGTGGTGTGTCTGTCGTCTCCTCGAAACCCCCTGTGAGCTACGCGGGCTATCGCCCCGCACTCCAAGTAGGGGCACTTTAGGACGACGACCCCGGCTGCGCCACGGTGCTAACCCGCCGGTGCGCGGGCTGATTCAGCGAGCCACTGCGCCGCGCGCTCGGCAATCATCAACGTCGGTGCGTTGGTGTTGCCACTGGTGATCGACGGCATCACGCTGGCGTCGGCGATGCGCAGCCCGTCGATCCCGCGCACCCGCAGCCTCGGGTCGACCACGGCTGTGGCGTCGCTGGCCGCGCCCATGCGGCAGGTGCCCACCGGGTGAAAGATGGTCGTGCCGATGTCGCCGGCCAGCCGCGCCAGGTCGTCGTCGCTTTGAAATTGCGGACCCGGCTTGATTTCACGCGGGCAGAATCGCGCCAGTGCCGGCATGGCCGCGATGCGCCGCACCAGGCGCAACGAGTCGGCCGCCACCTGCCGGTCTTCTGGCGCCGCCAAGTAACGCGCCTGGATCAGTGGCGGGTCCGCGGCTCGCGGCGAGCGGATGCGCACGAACCCGCGTGACACCGGGTTCAGGTTGCAGACGCTGGCCGTGAAAGCGTCATAGGCGTGCAGCGGCTCGCCGAAAGCATCGAGCGAAAGCGGCTGTACATGGAACTCCAGGTTCGGATGCGGCTGCTCCGGGGTCGACCGCGTGAAAGCGCCCAGTTGCGAAGGCGCCATGCTCATCGGCCCGCGGCGGCGCAGCAAATACTGCAACCCGATCCGGCCCTTGCCCCAGACCGAAGACGCCAGCGTGTTCAAGGTGCGCGCGCCTTCGACCGCAAACTGGGCGCGAATCTGCAGGTGGTCTTGCAGGTTCTCGCCGACACCGGGCAACGCATGCAGGGTCTCGATGCCGTGCGAAAGCAGCAGGTCCGGCGCGCCGATGCCCGAAAGCTGCAGCAACTGTGGCGAGCCGATCGCGCCGGCGGCCAGCACGACCTCACGCGCAGCCCGAACCAGAAACGGCGCGCCGCCGGCCAGCGGCTGCAACTCGACCCCGACGGCACGCCGACCTTCCAGCACGACCCGGGTGGTCAGCATCCCGGTCCAGACCGTCAGGTTGCCTCGCCGCGACGCCGGGCGCAGGAAAGCCTTGCTCGTGTTCCAGCGCACGCCGGCCTTCTGGTTGACTTCGAAATAGCCGACGCCTTCGTTGTCGCCGGTGTTGAAGTCGTCGATGGCTGGAATGCCGGCCTCGCGGGCAGCCGCCGCGAAGGCGTCCAGGATCGGCCATGACAGGCGCTGGCGCTCGACCCGCCATTCGGCACCGGCGCCGTGAGCAAGGCTCGCGCCGCGCCAGTGGTCCTCATGTCGCTTGAAGTACGGCAGGCACTGCTGCCATCCCCATCCCGCGTCACCGGTGACTTCGGCCCAGCCGTCGTAGTCGCGCGCCTGGCCCCGCATGTAGATCATGCCGTTGATGCTGGAACAGCCGCCCAGCACCTTGCCGCGCGGATAACGCAGCGAACGGCCGTTCAACCCGGGTTCGGCCTCGGTCCGGAACAGCCAGTCGGTGCGCGGATTGCCGATGCAATACAGATAGCCGACCGGGATGTGAATCCAGTGGTAGTTGTCACGGCCGCCCGCTTCCACCAACAGCACCCGGCAGTTCGGGTCGGCAGACAAGCGATTTGCCAGCAGACAGCCGGCAGTACCGGCGCCCACGATCACATGGTCGAACAACCGCTCATCGGTACGCCGGGGCGCCATCAGCGCGCGCCGCCCGCCAGCACCGGGAACAACTTGCCGAGACCGTCGGCCAGCAGTTCGACCGCCATCGCCGCCAGGATCAACCCCATCAGCCGCGTCATCACGTTGATGCCGGTCTGACCCAGCACCTTGGCGATCCGCCCGGAGGCCGAGAACACCAGGAAAGTGACGCCGCCGATCACGAGCCCGTAGCCCACCAGCACCGCCAACTGCCAGAGCTGCGTGGTCTTCTGCGCGTAGATCACGATCGTCGAGATCGTGGCCGGCCCGGTCAGCAGCGGGATCGTCAGCGGCACCACCGCCACGCTGGCGCCGGCGTCGACCTTGTCTTTGCCTTCGTGCAGATCGCTGGGCTTGGTGTCGGCCGGTTGGGCATTCAGCATCGCCAATGAACTGATCAGCAGCAGGATGCCGCCACCGACCTGGAACGAAGCCAGCGAAATGCCGAAGAACTCGATGATCTTGAGCCCGCCGACCGCGCTCACCGCGATCACTGCAAAGGCGCTGAACGACGCGACCCGGATGGTGCGCTGCCGCTCGCCCCGGTCGAAGCCCTGGGTGAAGTGCAGGAAGAAGGGCACTACACCGATCGGATTGACGATCGCGAGCAACGCGATCAACGGCTTGAGCAGGTCCATGGCGTGATCGTAGGGGCTGGATCGAGGTCTGGCTGCGAAGCTGCCTTGGCGGCTCGGGGACGGACGGGCGGGCGGCAGGGCCAGCGAGTGGCCGGACTTTCTCTCTACACCAAAACAACACTAAGGGTCGGGCCGCTTTACAGGCAGCGCCGGCTCAGCAACATAATCACTAGTCTGTGTCTGGAAGCCGCAGCTTTAGCCCCTTCGACCCCCTTCGGGTCAAGCAAAGTTGAGCTCCACATGGCTTATCTGTTCATTTAAAGGCTCCCCGTGGGAAATAAACTTTACGTCGGCAATCTGGCTTATTCGGTGCGGGACGACACGCTGCTCGAAGCGTTCTCGCAATACGGCAATGTTTCATCGGCCAAGGTCATGATGGACCGCGAAACCGGTCGCTCGAAAGGCTTCGGCTTCGTTGAAATGGGCACAGACCCCGAAGCGCAAGCCGCAATCAACGGCATGAACGGGCAGCCGATCGACGGCCGCGCCGTGGTCGTCAATGAAGCCCGTCCGCGCGAAGAGCGCCCGGGCGGCGGCGGTGGTGGTGGGTACGGC
>JALYUN010000201.1 GCA_030853725.1 Pseudomonadota bacterium
CTGATGCGGGGCGGTAGCCGGTGATGCCACATCTCATAGTCATGGCGGCGGGCACTGGCGGGCACATCGTTCCGGGCATCGCCGTGGCGCAAGAGATGCAGACCCGTGGCTGGACCGTGAGTTGGCTGGGCACCCGTCACGGCATGGAAAATCGGCTGGTGCCCCCGACGCGGATTCCGCTCGACACCATCGGCTTCTCGGGCCTGCGCGGCAAGGGGCTGTTGCACACGCTGACCGGCGGTCTGCGGCTCTTGAAAGCCTTCGTCGATTGCCTGCGTATCTTGCGAAAGCGCGGTACCGACGCGGTACTGGGCATGGGTGGCTATGTCTGCTTTCCGGGCGGGTTGATGGCGTCGTTGCTGAACAAGCCACTCGTGCTGGTCAACGCCGACGCCGCGCTGTTGCTCAGCAACAAGAGCCTGCTGCCCGTGGCCGACCGCGTCGTCTTCGGCTTCGACGGGGCCGCCGCGGCCAAGGTGAAGCACGCGGTCGTCACCGGAAACCCGGTGCGCGCGGCGATCGAAACATTGCCGCCACCAGCCGAGCGCTACGCCTTTCGCAGCGGGCCGATCAAGCTGCTGGTGGTGGGCGGCAGCCTGGGGGCGCAGGTGCTGAACCAGACCGTGCCGGCAGCACTGGCGTCGATGCTGCCGGCGCAGCGTCCGCAGGTTACGCACCAGACGGGCAGCGCGCAGGAAGCCACCGTGCGGGCGGCCTATGCGGCCGCAGGCATCGAAGCCGAGGTGCTGCCTTTCATCGACGACATGCCGGCGCGGCTGGCGGCTTGCGACTTGATGCTGTGCCGCGCCGGCGCCATCACCGTCAGCGAACTCTGTGCAGCCGGCGTACCGGCACTGTTGGTGCCGCTGGTGGTCAGCACCACCGCGCACCAGCGGGATAACGCCGCGTGGATGGCGGCGCAGGGCGCGGCCGTCCACCTGCCGCAGGCGAGCTTGACGCCGCAGTCGCTGGCCGATGCACTGCGCGTGCTGGACCGCGTCGGCCTGCTGGCGATGGCCACGAAAGCGCGTGCACTGGCCCGGCCGCATGCCGCCGCGCGCGTGGCCGACGAGATCGAGAAGCTGGTGGCGACTGCATGAAGCACGCCGTCCAGCACCTGCACTTCACCGGCATCGGCGGCGCTGGCATGAGCGCGGTGGCCGAAGTGCTGCTGGCGCTGGGTTACCGCATCAGCGGCTCCGACCTGAACGCGACTGCGGTCACGCGCCGTCTGCAGGCAAGGGGCGCCACGGTGCATCTGGGTCATGCCGCAGCGAACATCGGCGACGCGCAGGTGGTGGTCACCACAGCCGCTGCGGCAGCCGACAACGCAGAACTGCAGGCGGCACGCGACCGCGGTATTCCGGTGGTGCAACGCGCGGTGATGGTGGCCGAGCTGATGCGGCGCCAGCAGGGCATCGCCGTCGCCGGCACCCATGGCAAGACCACGACAACGGCGCTGGTCGCGGCGGTGCTGACCGAAGCCGGGATGGACCCGAGCTTCATCGTGGGCGGCACGGTGCAGGTCGCGGCTGTCAACGGTCACCTGGGCAAGGGCGAATTCATCGTCGCCGAAGCCGACGAGAGCGACGCTTCGTTTCTGCACTTGAACCCGGTGATGGCTGTGGTGACCAACATCGATGCCGACCACCTGGAAACGTACGGCCACAGCGTGGCGCAACTGCATTCGGCGTTCGTCGACTTCATCCACCGGTTGCCGTTCTACGGCCGCGCGGTGGTGTGTAGCGACGACCCCGGCGTGCGCGCAGTGCTGCCGCGGTTGCAACGGCCGCTGCTGCGCTACGGGCTCGACGTTGGTGCCGACTTGCGGGGTGTGCAGGTGCAAGCGCTGCCGGGTGGCGGCATGCGGCTCGCCGCGCGGCAAAGCGGCCGTGCCGACCTGTTGCTGACACTGGCCGGCTCGGGCCTGCACAACGTGCGCAACGCGCTGGCGGCGGTGGCGGTGGGTCGCGAACTGGGCACGCCCGACGCCGCCATCGCGCGTGCCTTGGCGGCCTACGCGGGCGTCGGGCGCCGCTTCGAACGCCACGGCGAACTGCCGATTGCGAACAGTGACGCGAACAGTGACGCAGACGGTGGCCACTACACCCTGATCGACGACTACGGCCACCACCCGGTCGAGCTGGCCGCGGTGCTGGCGGCGGCACGTGCGGCCTTCGCGGGGCGGCGCATCGTGCTGGCCTTCGAGCCCCACCGTTACACCCGCACGCGCGACTGCATGGCTGAATTCGTGGGGGTCTTCGCCGGTTTCGATGTGCTGTTGCTGGCTCCGGTCTACAGCGCCGGTGAGGCACCGATTGCCGGCGCCGACAGCCCGGCCCTGATGCGCGCCGTTGAACGCGCGGGCCATCCGAACGCGCACGGCGTCGACAGCCTGCAAGCGCTGCCCGCAGCCATTGCCGCGGTGGTACGCGACGGCGACGTGGTGCTGACGATGGGCGCCGGCACGATCGAACGTGTACCGCAGCAGTTGCGCCGGCTGGCGATGACGGCGGGGGCGCTGTGATGCGCATCGACACCCGCAAGCTCGGCAAGGTCGCCGTGTTGATGGGCGGCAGCAGCGCCGAGCGCGAGGTCTCTCTGATGTCGGGCCACGGCGTGTTGGACGCCCTGCGCAGTCAGGGCGTCGACGCAGAAGCCTTCGACCCGGCCGTGCGTGGGTTGGGCGAACTCAAAGACGAACGCTACGACCGCGTCTTCATCGCGCTGCACGGCCGCCACGGTGAAGACGGCACGGTGCAGGGTGCGCTGGAGCTGCTCTCCATTCCGTACACCGGCTCCGGTGTGATGGCCAGTGCGGTGGCAATGGACAAGGTCATGACCAAGCGCATCTGGACCGCAGAAGGTCTGCCGACGCCGCGCTACGTGTTGCTGGCACCCGGCGCGCACGACCGCGCCGCGATCAATGCCGTGCCTGACGCGATCGGCCTGCCGCTGATCGTCAAGCCGCCGCGTGAAGGCTCGTCGATCGGCATCACCAAAGTCGCCGGCTATTCGCAGATGGGCGACGCGGTGGAACTGGCCGCCCGCTACGACGCCGACGTGCTGTGCGAAGCCTTCATCGAAGGCGTGGAGCTGACCTGCCCGGTACTGGGACAGGGCGCCGGTGCAACGGCGCTGCCGGTGGTGCGCATCGACGCACCGGGCGGCAACTACGACTACGAACACAAGTACCACTCCGACGCCACCGGCTACACCTGCCCGAGCGGCCTCGCGGCCGATGTCGACATCGAAGTGCAGCGCCTGACGCTGGCAGCCTACCGTGCGCTGGACTGCCGCGGCTGGGGCCGCGCCGACCTGATGCAGCGTGCCAGCGACGGTGCGCTGTTTCTGCTGGAGATGAACACCAGCCCCGGCATGACGAGCCATTCGCTGGTGCCGATGTCGGCTGCCGCGGCCGGCCTGCCGTATGCGCAGTTGTGTCTGCAGTTGCTGGCCAGCGCCAGCCTGGATTCCCGGCGGGGCCCAGGATGAAGCTCCCAAGCTCACTTCGCTCGCTGCCCCCCAAGGGGGCGCTCAGTGCCTTCGGGCCGGCCGGGCGGCACTGATATGACTGAGCCGCTGCTGGAACCCACCCGCCGCGTGCGCATGCCGCGCGCGCCGCGCGTCGTGGTGGCGCAGCCGCTGCCGATGGACGTGCGGCTGATGAATGCCATCGCCGGGACCTTGTTCGTGCTGGCAGCGGCCGGTGCGGTGGTGGCCGGGGTGCTGTGGCTGACGCGCTCGCCGCTGTTCCCGATCCGCCTGATCGTGCTGGAAGGCAACCTGGTTCGCAGCAGCGTGCCGACGATCCGCGCCAACGCCACCCCGGGGCTGGCGGGCAACTTCTTCAGCGTCGACTTGCAGAAGAGCCGCAGCGCCTTCGAGTCGGTGCCGTGGGTGCGGCATGCGGTGGTGCACCGGGTCTGGCCCGACCGCCTGGCCGTGATCCTGGAAGAGCAACATGCCGCCGCGCTGTGGGAAGGGCCGGAAGGCAACGGTGACGCCGACCGCATCGTCAACGAACAAGGCGAGATTTTCTCGGCCAACCTGGGTGATGTCGAAGACGACAGCCTGCCGGCCTTCGCCGGGCCGGATGCCGATGCGGGCACGATGCTGTCGCTCTACCGGCGCTTGAAGCCGGTGCTGGCAACGATGAACGAAACCGTCGAACGGCTGGCGCTCTCGGGCCGCGGCTCATGGCGTGCCGAGTTGGCCGGCGGTGCCACCCTGGAGCTGGGTCGTGGCAGCGAGGACCAGGTCGTCGAACGCACGGCCCGCTTCGCGCGCACGCTCGACCAGGTTACCGCCCGTTGGCAACGCCCGCTGGAGCACGCCGACCTGCGTCACATCGACGGCTATGCGGTGCGGCTGCGCGGTGTCAGCACCACCCCGGCGCCGGCGGAAGCCGTAAGCAAGCACATCCTCCGTAAACCGGCCCCGGCCAGGACTCACTAGGAAAGCAAGCAATGGCCAAGGAATACAAGGACATGGTCTTCGGGCTGGACATCGGCACCGCCAAGGTGATGGTGGTGGCGGCCGAGGTCATGCCCGGCGGGGGACTGCGGGTGGCCGGGCTCGGTGTGGCGCCCACGCACGGCTTGAAACGCGGCGTGGTGGTCAACATCGATGCCACCGTGCAGAGCATTCAGCAGGCGCTGAAAGAGGCCGAGATGATGGCTGCCTGCAAGATCAGCAGCGTCTACACCGGCATTACCGGCAGCCACATCCGCGGCCAGAACTCGACCGGCATGGTGATCGTGCGCGACAACCGCGAGGTCACCACCGTCGACGTGTCGCGCGTGGTGGAAACCGCCAAGGCCATCAACATTCCGAACGACCAGCGACTGCTGTTGGTCGAACCGCAGGAATTCGTGATCGACGGGCACGAAGTCAAAGAGCCGATCGGCATGAGCGGCAGCCGGCTCGAAGTCAAAGTGCACATCGTCACCGGCGCGCAAAGCGCGGCCGAGAACATCATGAAGTGCGTGCGCCGCTGCGGGCTGGAAGTCGAACGTTTGGTTTTGAACCCTTCCGCCAGCGCCGCTTCGGTGCTGACCGAAGACGAGATGAGCCTGGGCGTGGCGGTGGTCGACATCGGCGCCGGCACCACCGACGTGCAGATCTACACCGACGGCAGCGTGCGCCACACCGCGGTGATTCCGATTGCGGGCGACCTCATCACCAGCGACATCGCCATGGCGCTGCGCACGCCGACCAAAGATGCCGAAGAGG
>JALYUN010000238.1 GCA_030853725.1 Pseudomonadota bacterium
GTTGTAGGTGGTGGCGTCGTTGAAGTTGATGTTGGGCGCCGCGGCCGGCAGCGTGACGGCTTTGCGCGCGTCCAGGTTCATTTCCAGCGCAATCTTGGTCGTGGTCTGCGGCTTCACGCCGTTGGTCGGCAGTTGCAGCGGGACGGCCTGACCCGGCTGGATCACGCCGGTGGCGTTGGCGGCGTAGCCCATCAGCTGCAGGCCGGCGTTGTTGACGACGAAGCCGTTGCGGTCGACTTTGAACTGGCCGTTGCGCGAATACTGCACCGGGCCCTTGCCATCGGTCAGCTGGAAGAAGCCGGCGCCGTTGATGGCCAGGTCCATCGGGTTCTCCGTCGTGCTGATGTTGCCTTGAGTGAACTGTTGCGCCACTGTGGCCAGCCGGGTGCCGATACCAACCTGGCTGCTGGCAGAGCCGTTCAACGCGTTCGCATAGAAGTCAGAGAACTCGGCCCGCGCCACTTTGCTGCCGTAGGTATTGGCATTGGCGATGTTGTTGCCGATGATCTCGAGGTTCTTGCTCGATGCATTCAGTCCGGAAAGGCCTTGCTGGAAGCTCATGGTGTGTGTGTCCTTGTGTGGATCGGGTGGAGTCGGCTCAGTTGACGGCCTGGACGTCGGCGTAGGCGACGTAGCCCGAGTTCGTGGTTTCCAGCACCAGGCGGTTGCCGATGGTGCTGACAGCGTCGACGTGGTCGCGCATCAGCGGCTGGCTGGTCACAGCCGTGGTGCCGGCCTTGGCATTGACGCGGAAGCTGTAGGCCATGCCATCGGGCACGCCAGTGGCGTCCCAGGTGAAGCCGTGCCGCCCCCCTTCCTGCGTGCCCAGGTCGAGGGTCTTCACGACTTGCCCGGCCGGACTCAGGATGTCGACAGTGACGGTGTCGGCGGTGCCAGCCAGGTCGAAGCCGCCGACGCCCACACCGTTTTGCGGCGCGATCCGGTTGCCCGACAGCGTGACGTCGCGCCCCACCAGTGAAGCGCCCTGCAGCGCCTGCATCTGCACGAAACTGCCAGACAAGCCCTGCACCGTGGTGTTGAGCTTCTCGATCCCGTTGACGGTATTGATCTGCGCCATCTGGCTCGTGATCTGCGCGTTGTCCATCGGGTTCAGCGGATCCTGGTTCTGCAACTGCGTCACCAGCAGCTTCAGGAACCGATCGGCCGCGTCGCTCTGATTCGCGGTGGCCGGCGCGGCGTTGCTGCTGGCCAGGGCCGCGTACGGGTCGGTCGCACCGACCGACGCCACATTCGTGCTCACTGACCCACCTGCAAGGTCTTCAGCAGCAGGCTGCGGGCGGTGTTCATGACTTCGATATTGTTTTGATAAGAGCGCGAAGCCGACATCATGTTGACCATCTCCTCGACCGGGTTGACGTTGCTGTAGGTGACATAGCCGTCGGCATCGGCGCTGGGGTGCTTCGGGTCGAACACGCGCCGACCCGGCGTCTGGTCCTCCATCACCGTCGAAACCCGCACGCCGGCACTGCTATCGGGTTCACCGGGCGTGCCCATCTGCAAGGTCTGGAACATCACCTGGCGTGCCTTGTAAGCGCTGCCGTCGGGGCCGGCCACGGTGTCGGCATTGGCCAGGTTCGAGGCCACCACGTTCAGGCGCTGGCTCTGCGCACTGATCGCACTGCCCGACACGTCGAAGATATTCATCAAGCTCATCGGTCACTCCGGTTTGGAATCAGCGCTGGATCAGCTCTGGTTCGGCGACTTCATCGCGTCCATCGTCTGCTTCAACGTGCCGTTGATGAAACGCAGGGTCGATTCGTACTTGACGGCGTTGTCGGCAAAAGCGGCGCGTTCGCGGTCCATGTCGACGCTGTTGTTGTCCAAATTGGTTTGGCTCGGCACCGCATAGCGCAGCACCGGGGTCGCGCGGGCGCCGCTGCTGTCCGCAGCTTGCATCACGCCCCGTGCAATGTCTGCACCGACACCGCTGCTGCCGGTGGCCGCGCGCAACGTGGCTGCGAAGTCGAAGTCGCGGGCCTGGTAGCCGGGGGTGTCGGCGTTGGCGATGTTGCTGGCGATGACGCGCTGGCGTTCGGCGCGCAGCATCAGCGCCTGCCCCTGGAAGTCCAGACCTTCGGTCAATCGGGCAATCATGCAGGGCTCCTTGCGGGTCCGGCAACGCTGCCAATGGGGCAGCGCTTCGGCATGGCGTCGATTCTGGTGAGGCGCTGCCACGACCTGAGCCGGATAAGCCGGCCGATTCGCGGCCAGTTCGTGGCCTTGCCGGCTGGTGCCGCTGGCACCATCGCCCCGCATGAAGATTCATCTGGAAGCCTGTCTTGCCCTGCTGGTGCTCGGCATCGTCGGCCCGGTGCACGCGCAAGGTTCAGGGCAAGTCGCCGATTCGGCACGGGCCCAGGCCGTTGCGCTGGCCGTGGAGGCCGCCCGTGCGGCCGCACCGGCCGGCGCGCAGGTTACGGCCGAAGCGGGCTCGCTCGACAGCCGGGTTCAGCTGGCGGCCTGCTCACAAACCGAAGCGTTCCTGAGTCCGGGCCTGCCGGTCTGGGGGCACACCAGGGTGGGCTTGCGCTGTTTGCAGGGACCAAGCCGCTGGCGGGTCTATCTGCCGGTGACGGTGCAGGTGCGCGCCCCTGCAGTCGTGGCCACGGTGGCGCTGCCGGCCGGTGCGGTGGTGATGGCCAGCCAGCTGTCCATCGGCGAGGTCGACTGGGGCGAAGCCGCTTCGCTGCCGCACACCTCGATCGAAAGCGTCGAGGGCCGCGCCCTGACGCACGCCGTCTCGGCCGGCCAGGCCTTGCGCAACATCGATCTGCGTCCGCGTCAGTGGTTCAGCCTGGGAGACACGGTTCGCATCGAAGCAGCCGGCGTCGGCTTCACCGCCGTCGCAGAAGGCCAGGCCCTGAGCCCGGGTTTCGAAGGCCAGCCGGCTCGGGTGCGGACCGGTAACGGCCGCGTCCTGACCGGCCGCCCGGTGGGCGACAACCGCATCGAGGTGTCGCTGTGAGCACGGGCGGGCCGAAGCGCCCTCCCCCCGAATGCGGGGTTGAGGCCACTATTTTCACGAGCGCGCTAAAGTCACGGCGGCCCCGGGTCGATAGACCATCCATGTCCTTGGGCCTGCACGCAAGTCGTGCTCCAGACTGGAGAATTACATGAAGATCAATGCCTTCGACAACAAGCCTGTTGTCACCCCGCTCGCCGAACGCAAGAACACCGCAGCCCCGACCAGCTCGCCGCCAGAGAGCAGCGCCCAGGTCAACCTGTCTGCGGCGGCCACCACCGTAGCCGGCACGGCCGGCGACGGTAGTTTCGATGCCCGCAAGGTCGACCGCATCGCCCAAGCGATCCGAGACGGGCAGTTCAAGGTGCATCCGGAAGTCATCGCCGACAAGCTGATCGCCAATGCGACCGAGCTGCTGCAACGCAAATCGAACTGAAGCCTTGAGAAATCGCGCGGCCGCTCCGATGATTGCTGCTCCCCTGCGGGAGAGACGGCAAAGCCGTCCTGGGGCCCTCTTGACAACGACAGGTAGCCAATGATCAGCTCGCCCGAGGAACTGTTGGCCCTGCAACACGCCACCGATCTGGAGCCGCCGCTGGCGGCGGTGGAATCGCAGTTGGCGTTGCTGGCCCATGCCTTGCGCCTGCAGGATCTGGTTGCGCTCGACCGCGCTGCGGCCGATCTGCATCAGGCCTTGTCGGCAGCGGTTTCGCATTTCGCGCGTGCGGCGCACCACGGTTTTGTGCCCCCGGGTTTGCGCCAACGGCTGGCGCAGGCGGGTGGGCAGGTGGCGGCGCAGCGTGAAGCGCTGGCGCGCGCCACCGCGTCGCTAGACCGTGCCATCGATGTCCTGCTGCCGCCACCGTTCGGTGCTCCAGGGACCGCGGCGCTGTATGCGGCCAACGGGTCAACTGACCAAGCCGGTCGATCGAACGGTTTGCTGGCCTGATCAGTACGACCGGGCGAAGACGCCGCAGCAACCTGCGGTCAGCGGGTCAATCCTTCGCGCGGGTGCGTGACACGGCCATCATGATGCCGACGCCGGCGACGATGAGGCAGGTAATGGCGATGGCAGTCGTGGAAACGCCGGCAGTCACCAGACCCCACGCAATGCCCCCGACCACCAAGGCAACTCCGATCAGGTAGAGCACGAACGACATGGGCATCCTTTGCGCCGCCGGAACCGGTTCCGGCGTGCGGCCACTGTCGCTCCAGCGCGCACGCTCGTGCGTCGGACAAGTGGGCGAGCCTGCGTAGGCCCGCTCCGACCGCCCTGCCATTTCAGCGCTCCCGCTCTCGACCCCGCACTACCACTCGCGCAGCCGCGTGCGCAGCCGTGCGATCGACTGGCTGTGCAACTGGCACACGCGACTTTCGGTCACCTTCAGCACCACCGCGATCTCTTTCAGGTTCATGTCGTGTTCATAGTACATGCTCATCACGTACTGCTCGCGTTCGGGCAGGTGCTTGATGGCTTCGACCAGGGCTTCGCGCATGCGCTGGTCCTGCAAGCGAGCGACCGGGTTGGCGGCCGAGTCGGCCACGTGGCGGTCGAGGTAGTCGTCGTCACCGTCGTCACCGGACATGTCTTCCAGATAGATCAGTTGCGTGCCGCGCACTTTGCCGAGCAGTTCCTGGTAATCGTCCAGGCTCAAGCCCATTTCCTTGGCGATCTCGCTTTCGGCTGGCGCGCGGCCGAAACGCTGTTCGAGTTTATGGACAGCGGATTCGATGCTGCGCTGGTGGCGGCGGTCGCCCCGGCTCATCCAGTCGTTACCGCGCAATTCGTCCAACATCGCGCCGCGAATGCGCTGGGTGGCGAAGGTTTCGAATTGCACGCCCTGTGCCGCGTCGAAGCGGCCGAGCGCGTCCGACAGGCCGATCATTCCGACCTGGATCAGGTCGTCGAGCTCGACGTTGGCCGGCAGCTTGGCGATCATCTGGTGCGCCAGGCGGCGCACCAGTGGCTGGTACTGCTTGAGCAGCACGCCGGAATCGAATTGTCCTTTGGCGGTGTACATGGGCGGGGCCTCTATCGATTGACGGCTTGAAATTCGGAGTGAACGGCGGGGCTGCGATTCGAACGCGGCGCCGCTGCCCGCCAGGCAGGCAGACTCGGCGCGGTGTCTTCGGCACCATCGAGCTGCGCGCTGAGCAACTGCTGCAAGGCGGCGTCGGGCGCGTCGGCGAGTTCACCGGCCGGGTCGATCACCGCGGTGCCACGCAACAGCGCGCCCAGGAAGTTTTCCAGGCAACCGGCCAGGCTGCGGCCGATGGCCGCGGTGCGCGGCGAGTGCGGCGCCGAAACCAGCAGCAGGTCGTAGGTCATCAACTCGCAGCGTCGAGCCAGCAGCTTGGCGTTGGCATAAGCGTGTTTGATGCTTTCGGGATGGTCTGCGCCCAGCAGCAACGGGCGCGCTTCACGGTGCTTCAGGATGCGCGCCAGGTCGGTGGCGTCGGCATGCAGCACGATCACCTCGGTTTGCGGCGCGGCCTGGAGCAGCGCGTCGATGAAACCGCCGGCGCCGCCGCGGGTGTCCACATGCGCCAGCGGCAGTCCGCGGGCTGGCAGGTAGGCGATACGGGTGGCGACAGCTTCGATGCAGGCCGCCAGGTCCAGCGTGGCCAGCTCGTGCGGCAGCGGCGAGGTACCGGCTGCATCCACCACCAGCACGTCGCGTCCCTGCGCGGCCAGCACGGCGGCCAGACGGTCGAGCACCCCGGCGCTGAAGGCCACATGCGGGTTGGCACAGATCGGCAGCAGCGCAGCGCGGCGGCCGGCGAACAGCCGCCGCAAGCCGTCGGCCTGGTCCAGCGGCATGCGTGAGCTGGCCGTGAACGCGTTGGCGTTGGCGTAGAAATCACGCATGTGCAACGACCCCGCGGGTAATATCTGCAACGGGCTGCCGCACCGGGCTCGTGTGCACCGCCGCCGGCAGGGCGGCAAAGATCAGGTTGACATCGGCGTCGTCGAACTTCCAGGCCGCGTTGCCGCTGCCGCGCAGCGAGCGCTGCACCAGTGCGTTCGCCGACAAACGATGCCAGTCTTCGGGCACGCGCTGGCCGTTGGCCACGGCCAGCACCTTGAGCTTGTGGCGGATCATCGCGTCCAGTGCCGGGGCCAACTTCACCGCTTCGTCCAGCTTCGACAGGATGATGCCGTTGCAACTGGCCGCAGCGTAGGCGCCGAGCTGGTCTTCGATGGTCTCGCCCTGGGCCGATGCGTTGACCACCAGCACCCGGTTGATCGAGCGGTGGGAAAGCATTTCCAGCAACTCACGCGTGCGGCTGTCGCGCTGCGCCATGCCGGCCGTATCGATCAGCACCATGCGTTTGCCGCTCAGCAGTTCCAAAAGATCTTCGAGCGATGCGCGGTCGTGCGCGGTGTGCACCGGTACGCCCAGGATGCGGCCATAGGTGCGCAGTTGTTCGTGCGCACCGACGCGGTAGGCGTCGAGTGTGATCAGCCCCAGGTTTGCCGCCCCGTGGTGCGTGGCAAACGCCGCCGCGAGCTTGGCGGTACTGGTGGTCTTGCCCACACCGGTGGCCCCGATCAGCGCGTAGACGCCCCCCACGTCTTCCAGCGCCGGTTCACGTTCGGCGGTGCTCAGGTTGCGTTCGAGCACGCTGGCGGCCCAGGTGACTTCGTCCAGATCGTCGGGCAGGCTCTGCACCATCTTCCTGATCAACACCGGCGAGAAGCCGGCTTCCAGCAGGCGCTGCGCCAGTTGCGCCTGGCGCGGCTGGCGCTGCAGCTTTTCCATGAAAGCGAGCGCGCCGAAGCGCTGCTCGATCAAGCCGCGCATCGAACGCAGCTCGCTCATCATCTCGACCTGTTCGGCATGGGATGCCGCAGGCGGTGCAGCGATCGCTTTGGTGATCGACGCCGGGGCCGGCACAGCGGCGCGAGCCGCGGGCACTGCGGTACTCCGCTTCGGCGCCACCGCATCGGCATCAGGCGCTTCGGCAACGGGCGCTTCGATTTCGTCGTGCAGCACCGGCGCCGGGCGCCGCGCCGCCGCTGCAGCAGCAGCCGGACGACTCACCGCACGCGATGGAATCGGCTGCGTTTCGAGAGCCAACGATTCCGTGTCGCCAGCATCGGCCGGCTTCGAAGCGCGGGTGGACTGACGCGCCTTGTCGGCTTCGGCGCGTCGCTCGGCGTCGCGGCGGCGCAGCATGCGGTCGCGCACGTAGTCCTGGAACGACAGCGTGCTCATCTGCAGCCGCTGCACGTCTTCCTGCACGGCGCTGTGGGCCAGCGGCTGAGGGTCGGACTGCAGGCTGTCGCCGAACTCGGGGTCGATGCGTTCAGCGCGGCGGGCAAAGCTCACGCCGCGCTCGCGCAACGGTGCGGGCGAGGCTTCGGTCGCGTCCATTGGCGGTCGATGGGCCTGCGGTTGAACCTGCGCCTGCAACGGCGCCGGCCGTGGCATCGAAATTTGTTGCGCCGCCTGCCCCAGCCTTTCCAGCTGGGCCACGCTTTCGGGCGCCAGCGCCAGCACTTCCACGCCTTCGGCACAAGGCTTGGTCGACATCACCACGGCGTCGTCACCGAAGGCCTGGCGCACCAGCGCCAAAGCGTCACGCGATGTGCGTGCCGTGAATCTCTTCAAGTTCATGCCGTGCCTCCGATGATGGAACCGATGCGGATCGAATGGGTTTCAGGAATCTCGCTGTGCGACAGCACTTTCAAGCGGGGCGCCGCACGCCTGAGCAGCCGCGCCATCGGTGCCCGGATCGCGTCGGGCACCAGCAAACAGGCGGGGTGGCCCAGGTCTTCCTGACGGCGCGCCGTGTCGGCCGCGCTGCGCGACAGCGTGTCGGCCACACCCGGGTCGAGCGCATTGCCATGCGGGCTCAAAAGCGCCTGCGTCACCAGCCGTTCCAGTTCAGGGTCGAGCGCGATCACGTCGAGCTCTTTGGTGGGGCCGTAGATCTGCTGCACGATGGCCGGCGCCAGGTGGGTGCGGATGCGCCGCGCCAGCTCTTGCGGGTCGGTCACGCTGCTGGCGTGTTCGGCCAGGCATTCGATGATCGAGCGCATGTCGCGGATGTGCACACCTTCCTCCAGCAGCAGTTGCAGCACGCGCTGCAGGGTGGCAATGCCGACCATCTTCGGCACCACGTCCTCGATCAGTTTCGGCGCCAGCTTCGTGACGTGTTCCACGAGTTGCTGCGTCTCTACCCGGCCCAGCAAACGCGAGGCGTTCACCTGCATCAAGTGTGAAAGATGGGTCGCCACCACGGTCGCGCAATCAACCACCGTAAATCCCGCCATCTGGGCCATCTCGCGGTGGCGCTCTTCGATCCACACCGCCGGCAGGCCGAAGGCCGGGTCGGTGGTGTCGGCACCCGGCAAGCGCTGCGTGGCGCCGCCCGGGTTGATGGCCAGCAACTGGCCGGGGAAGGCTTCGGCTTCACCCACCACGGCGCCGCGCAAGGTCACGCGGTAGGCGGATGGCTTCAACTCTCCAAGGTTGTCGCGGATGTGCACCGGCGGCGGCAGAAAGCCCACGTCCTGCGCGAACTTCTTGCGGACCCCTTTGATGCGCGCGAGCAAGTCACCCTGCCTCGCTTTGTCCACCAGTGCAATCAGCCGGTAGCCGACTTCGAGTCCCAGCGTGTCGATCGGCGTCAGGTCGTCCCAGCTCGCTTCGGCATTGGCCGGCACGACATCAGTGCCGAGTTCGCGTTCGGGCTTGGCTGCCGCCCGCTTCTTCTGCTGATTCAACTGCCACGACAGCCCACCCAGCGCGCCCGCAACCACCAGGAAGACGATGTGCGGCATGCCCGGCACGAGGCCCAGCATGCCGACCACGCCGCCGGCCACACCCAGCGCCTGCGGCGAGGCGAAGACCTGGCCGCGGATCTGCGTGCCGATGTCCTGTTCCTTGCCGACGCGCGACACCACCATCGCCGAAGCCACCGAGATCAGCAGCGCCGGAATCTGCGCCACCAATGCGTCACCGACCGCCAGCGTGACATACGACGAAGCCGCTTCACCGGCACTCATGCCGTGCATTGCCATGCCGATCACGAACCCGCCGAAGATGGTGATGAACAGAATCAGCAGGCCCGCCATCGCGTCGCCGCGCACGAACTTGCTGGCGCCGTCCATGCTGCCGAAGAAGTCGGCTTCCTCGGCCACTTCGGCGCGGCGCAGGCGGGCCATCTTCTCGTCGATCAGGCCGGCGTTCAGATCGGCGTCGATCGCCATCTGCTTGCCCGGCATGGCGTCCAATGCGAACCGCGCCCCGACCTCGGCAATGCGCTCGGCGCCCTTGGTCACCACCACGAAGTTGATGACCACCAGAATCGCGAACACGATCAACCCAACCGCAAAGTTGCCGCCGATCAGGTACTCACCGAACGCCTCGATCACCTGCCCCGCTGCTTTCGCGCCGGTGTGGCCTTCCATCAGCACCACACGGGTTGACGCCACGTTCAGCGACAGGCGCAGCAGCGTTGTCACCAAGAGCACGGTGGGCAGCGCCGCAAAGTCGAGCGGCTTGACCATCTGCGCGCTGACCATCATCACCGTCAGTGCCAGCGCGATGTTGAAAGTGAACAGCAGGTCCAGCACGAAGGGCGGCAGCGGCAGCACCATCATCGCCAGCATCATCACCACGAATCCCGGCAGCACCAGTGCCTTGACCGCACCGGCGTGCGGGCCCAGCACGGCGTTGACTCGAGCCAGAATCGGGCTCATGCGGCGCAGTGCTGGC
>JALYUN010000259.1 GCA_030853725.1 Pseudomonadota bacterium
GCATCGGCTTGGCCATCGCCGAGGGCCGGCTGGAGCTTCGCAAAGCCTGCACTGAGGCGTTCAGCAAGTCCCTGAGTTGACGCTGAAGCCATCTTGACCCAGTGCTGGAATATGCCCGCGTCGGGGCTGTGGGTTGTCGTCGTCGAGCGTGTGGCGCACGATCGAGTCGTCAACGGGAACTGGCGGAAGCGGGTCGGTATTCGTCGGCGCTGTGTATTGCAAAAGCAATGCGTCGCGGCGAGCATTTCCGAGATCATCGGCAACGTCTCATGGCCCGGTGCGGGCGTGACGATCTTGAACATCGGCAAGGCATACAACCACCCGAGCAAAGGTGCCCGGTCGATGAATCTCACGCCGCTCGGCCACCGCGCGCTCGGGCCGGCTTTTTGACTATCGATCGACGACAGTGGCGATCGCCTGCTTACCGTCGCGCCTTGAATCAATTGATGCCAGTCGCGAAGCTGAACTTGAAACACCTGACGTGTGCGGCGACCCGGGCGCTGGGCCAGGCCATGCAACGCGCGCCGCGACAGGTGCTGCCCCTGGTGGGCCGATCGGCGACCTTGTCCGCTGCGTTGATCTGCCTGCCGTTCATCTCCGACGACATCGCGCCGGCCGCGCATACCGCTGCGGTCGCGCTTACGCCACGCCATCGAGGGTGTTCGGCTAACTGCCACCCGACCCTTGAGCCGGGGATGCCGCATGCAGCTTCCGAAGCAGGGCCTCGGTGCTGTCGTCGGCGGGGTAGAACAGCTCGATGCTCAACTCTTCCAGCGTGATGTCCCGCGGTGTGCCGAAGGTGGTCAAGGTGGTGAACATCGCCAGCCGTCCCTGGGGCAGGCGAAGCACGCAGGGAACCAGCAGCGGGGGATCGGCGACACCGCCCCGCAGCCCGGGCGCCGCCAGCGCCACTACATTGGGATAGGCCAGGACCTCCTGCTCCAACTGCAGCAGAGCCGCGTCGCCGCTGGCATCGATGGCGCGCCGCAGCGCGCGCAGCAGATAGCGGGCCCAGTCGTCAAAGTTCTCGGTCATCGCGGCCAGGCCCTGCGGGTGCAAACTGGCGCGGAAGACGTTGAACGTGGGTTGCTTCAGCGCGTCGGGCAGCAGCGCCGCCAGCGCCAGCGCAGGCCGGTTGGCCAGCACCACATTCCACTGCCGGTCCAGCACCAGACCGGGGTTGGGTTCGTGGGCACACATCAGCCGGTCCAGTGCGCCGCGCACCTGGCGCATGCCGGCGTCGTCCAACGCGCGTGCGGCGTAGCGCGGCGCGTAGCCGGCTGCCAGCAGCAGGCGATTGCGCTCACGCAACGGCACCTCGAGCGCAACGGCCAGGGCTTCGAGCATGGCCGGGCTGGGCCGGGCGCGACCGGTTTCGATGAAGCTCAGGTGCCGGGTCGAAACCCCCACGTCCAGGGCCAGATCCATCTGGCTGCGGCGGCGGTGGCTGCGCCAGGTGCGCAAGATATCGCCGACGCCGACCTGATGGCCGGCAGCGGCAACAGGGTCGGCGTCGGGCATCGGGTGGACCTCGGGACGGGGCCGGACAACAGTCCGCGCCCTGAGCATCAGGCCGCCGGTGCCACCGAAGTGGCGGCCGACTGCAGAACCGGCAAGGCCCCGAAGAAACCGGTGATCTGGGCCAAACGGCCCTGGCCGTCGAGTTGGGCGAAGTCCACGCCCTCCAGAACCAGGCTGCCGGCCGGGTCGCGCAACTGCCAGGCATAGCGTGCCTGGCCGTGGTGACTGTCGATGCCACTGCTGCGCACGAACCGGTGACCGGGAAATTGCTTCAACAACAGTTCGGCCTGGTGACTGATCGCGTCACGGCCGGTGGCGGTGAGCGGTGGGTCGATCAGCCGCCCCTCCTCGGCCCAAAGGCGCTGAACCGCAGCGGAGCGGCGCTTGGCATCGGGGTCGGCATAAGCGAACAAGTGGGCGTCGATCAGGGTAGCGAGGTCGCTCATCGGGGTCTCCTGAGAATGAACAAGAGCCCGATGGTCGACGCGTGGCGTTCGTCTGGCCATTACCCGCGAGGTCATCGTCACACTGCAACCTGGCCGGCAGACTGAGGGCTCCATTCCCGGAAACAAAGGAAACCCCATGTCTTCGCCTGAACTGCTACCCCTGGCGGTGGCCCTGTTGATCGGTGTGCCCGCGCTCGGCTCGTGCATCGGCATCGGGCTGGCGTCGATGAAGATGCTGGAAGCCAGCGCTCGCCAGCCTGAGCTGATGCCCGATCTGCAGACCAAGTTCTTCCTGGCGGTGGGCGTGATCGACGGTGCCTTCATCATCGCCACCGGCATCGGCCTGTGGTTCGCCACGGCCAACCCGTTCAAGTGAACGTGGCAACCCGTTGCGACACCAACGGAAGTCTGGTCGGCTGTCGATTCAGCCCGGGTTCTGCGACCTGCCCCCAAGCCACACGCTCAGACCCAACGCAAGCAGCCCGAACGCCGCCAGCATCCCGCTGGCGGGCTCGGGTACGGGCGTCGCGAACAGATTGTCGATCACGCCTGCCTCTGCCGAATTGGCGCTGTAGCCCGCCGGCAAGCCGAACACCGGGCGATCGGTGGCGAAGCTCAATGTGTTGCCGAAATCGCTGAGTGCACTGGTGATGTAGCCGTCGCCGAGGATGACCGAGACCTCAGCCGCCACGTTGAGTTGCAGCGTCAGCGTGAACGGTGTGTTCACCGGCAACGTCCACAGCGGTGTGGCGACCGTGTGGTCAGGACCCCAATTCAGCAGCAAACCGGTTGTCGTGGGTGGGGTCGACACCCCGTTGCTGTACTGGAAGTTGTTGACCCCACTGGCCGCGTTATTGCCTGCCTGGACGCTTAACGAGACCGTGGATTCGACGCCGGACGAAAAGCCCGAGAACGAGGTGTACGACCCCAAGATCTGCTCGCCCGACAAATGGAAGTTGATCGGTGTTACCACCGATGTGGCCGCCGCAGGTCCGCTGATCACGAAGTCCGTGAAACTGACCAAGACGAAAGCCGTGGCGCGAAACCGTTGCCCACCCCCGTCGAACTCATTGGCAATGCCGTTGCTGCCGACGTATACCGAGGCATGCAGCCCGTAGTCGTCGGCGCCCGAACCTGCCCGGCCATGCCAGCTGCGCCTGGGAATCACCTCGTCGTAGGTCACCTGCCGGCTGTTCTGGATCGCACCGGCCACGGCGTAACTGTCCAACACCGTGGTGTATGACGCGCCATAGAAAGTGATGCCGCCGCTGATGTCGTAATGCGCGGCGTGAGCCCCGGTCGCTGTTACCGCTGCAGCTGCCGCGGCAAGGGCAATCAGCAGGGTGCGGATTCGGCATGCTCCGACAGCTTTCGATGGGTACATGGTGGCTCCATGGGTGTTTTTGTGACCAAACCGTATCGACGGCGGGCAGCAGGGTGCGGGGGTTTTGACATGCTGCATCCCGCGGAAGGATATTCTTGCTCCCAACATCTGAGGACACAATCCCGCAGCATCCTGAAAATGTCCGACGAAGCTCGGAAAAACAGCCTGGCGTCCAGACCGGTGTCTTGATAGAAAGGTGTCGATGAGAGCAATTGTTTTCGAAGCGATCGGAGCGCCTCTGAAGGTCGGCGACGTGGCTGCGCCGGCGCTCGGCACGGGCGAGGTCATCGTCGATGTCTTCGCCGACCGGGTGCTGTCTTATGCAGGCGAGGTGTTTGGTGGACAGCGCTCCTATCCATTCGATCTGCCCGCAGTGCCCGGTCCTGGGCCCATTGGCAGGGTGCGCGCAATGGGAAACGACGCCACGAAGCTGCAGGTCGGTGACTGGGTGTATTGCGATCCAACCATTCGGGCGCGCGACGACGCCTTGACGCCCGATGTGATGCTTCAAGGGTTGATCGCGCCGGGGCCGGGGCCGAAAAGGCTTCAGGCGTGGGTTGGCAACGGTGGCTGGGCCGAGCAGATCCGCGTGCCCACCGAAAACGTGATCCCGCTCGGCTCCGTCGATCCAGATTCGGCCGTTCAATGGTGCGGGCTCGGCACGCTTCTGGTGCCGTTCGGCGGACTCCTTGCAGCTGAACTGCAGGCCGGCGAGACGCTTCTGGTTCATGGCGCCACAGGCGGCTTCGGCAGCGCAGGCGTCGCGGTTGCGCTGGCGATGGGCGCCGGCTGCGTGGTCGCTTGCGGGCGCAATCAGGCGGTACTGGACGATCTGGTTCGGCGCTTTGGCGGTCGAGTCCGCACCGTGGCGCTGAGCGGCGACACGGCGTCGGACCATGAAGCGATGAAGAAGGCCGCTCCGGGGGCGATCGATTGCGTGCTGGACATCATGCCGCCGCAGGTATCGGCCTCGGCGGTGCGTGCCGCAGTGATGACGGTGCGGCCGAGTGGCCGCGTGGTCTTGATGGGCGGTGTCGGAATGGAAGGGGGTGAGCAGTTGGCGTTGCCCTATCCGTGGCTGATGCGCAATGACATCACCGTGCGTGGCAAGTGGATGTACCCGCGCTGGGCACCGGGACGACTGGTGTCGTTGATCCGTGCTGGCTTGCTCGACCTCGGTCACTTTGCAGCCACCACCTTTCCGCTGGATCAGGTGGTCGAGGCCGTGGCCCACGCAGCGGCCCATGCCGGGCCGTTCCGAATGACATTGCTGCGGCCGTAGGCGACCTCGGGTGATATGGAAAGAACGTCAGAGGCCTGTCAGGCCATCGGATGCCGATGACCCCGCCGACCGAACGCCAGTCTGAAGCTGCCGAAGTCGCCGACGCCGCAGCCGCGGCGGTCACGACGCACCCGGTCGCCGAGCGGAAGGCGCTGCGCGCGATCGCCCTGTTCGAAGCCGCGAAGGGTCTGGGTGCCCTGGCGGTCAGCCTCGGCCTTCTGACGCTGGTGCACAGCGACTTGCGATATGTCGTCGTCAATCTGTTCGGCACCATCGGGATGGACCCCGAAGCGCATTACCCGGCGATGCTTCTGCACTATGTCGACATCTTCACCGACGCCAACAAGGTGCCGTTGCTGCTGATCGTGGCGGCGTATGTGGCGGTGCGACTGTCCGAGGCCTGGGGCCTGTGGTTCCAGCGGCCGTGGGGCGAATGGCTGGGCGCGCTGTCGGGCGCGATGTATGTGCCGCTGGAGGTACGGCACCTGCTGTTGAAGCAGAACTGGGCCAGCGCGCTGATCCTGTCGTTCAACGTGGCGGTGGTGGCGTACCTCGGGTGGTTGCTGTGGCGGCGACGGCACCCGCCGCAGGACATCCGGCCCACCTGAGACAACGGCCGCGGTTACCGCGGCGTTAGCCAACGAAAACCGGTTGCTGCCAAGCGCAGCGTGGGTGCAACCTTGCTGACTACAGCCGGCCCATCAACAGCAACACGACAAGCACCACCACGATCAGGCCCACGCCGCCACTGGGGCCGTACCCCCAGCTTCGGCTGTGCCCCCAAGTGGGCAACACCCCGACGAGAACCAGCACCAGCACGATCAACAAAATCAGGCCCAGGCTCATGAAAATCTCCCAAATGGAACGCTAAAGGTGGAGCGCATCATAGGTGCGCCGCGGACCGTGGTCCATGCGCCAAAACCTGCATGGCCAGAAAAACAGATCGGCTGCCCGAAACGCGCGCGGCCGACACACTGCGTCGACCGCTCCGTGAACGCCACGGGCCCAGCATCGCCCGCATGAAGTCGGGTGGGCGACAGATCAGCGGCCCGCGCGTCGACGTCTCGACAAAGCGCCGACAACGCTGAGCCCGCCCAACAAAAACCACATCGACGCCGGTTCCGGAACCGCGGTAACGCCGGGCTCGCTGTAGATGAAGTCATCCATCACCACCAAATCGCCGACCTCGACGCCGCCAAGCACTTGGTTGCCAGCCGTGATGCGCACGCGCCCGATGCGCTCGGTGCTGAACGCCACGCCGATGAACGAGAAACCCTGGTCGATGCCGGCGGTCGGCGGCGCATAGAACGTGCCCAGCAGGCTGTTGCTCAGGTCGAAAAATTGCAACGAGGTGACGTTCGGCAGGTCGACGTCGGTGAACACGACCCCGAAGCCGCTGACGCTTGCGACCACCGAAGAGCCCGGCACGAAGAAGCTGACGTCGGTCACGTTGCTGCCGATGGCGGTGAACAGCCGGGTCGGGCTGAATGCAGCGAACAGCCCGGGATAGCTCGGATGGATGTTGCCGAACTCGATCGGTGTGCCGCTGACCTGAAACCCGGTGCCGGGCGTCGACAACACGACGCCCCGCGGCGAATTGGTGTTGAAGAAGTCCGCCGGCAGCGAGTTGGGGGCGGCCAGCGACACCGGTACGCCGTCCCAGTTGATTTCGCGCCGGCCCGATCCGAAACTGCCTGCAACGTTGGCATTCAACGGACCGAGGCTCGCGCGAAAGGCGTCGACGGTCGGCTGAACAGCAGCCGCATTGGCGCCGCTGACCGATGAGGTTGTCGGGACCGCCCACGCTGACGACGCGGCTATGGCAAAAGCGGCGGTGACGCCGAAGTGGCATGTGGGTCTCACTGCGATCTCCTTTGAAGCGACGACCGACCGGTATCGGTCTGCCAGGTGCAGCCGCAAACTTGCCGCCCGCTCACTTCACTTTAGCGTCTGCCGAGTTGCGCGCATCCTCTACACAGGGGGCGAGTGGTGTCACCGCGGCATGGAGCCGCTCAAAGGTGCATTCCGCCAGAGGCTTCGATACGCTGGCCGTTGACCCAGCCGAATGCCGGGGACAGCAACGCCGCGACGGCCCCGC
>JALYUN010000278.1 GCA_030853725.1 Pseudomonadota bacterium
AGGCGCGGCCGCACAGTCTGCCAGCCCGAGCCACCCCCCGGCTATCGGTGCTGAACCGGGGCCGGAGCCGGCCCTGCGGCTACGATGCGCGCGGACTGCCGGGAGCCCCCGGCAGCTGGCCGACGACGGAGGCGCACCATGCAGACCCTGGACGAGATGTTGAGTCGCAACCTGCTGAACCCCGACCAGCATGCAGAGATCGCGGCCTGGATCTCGCAGGCCCGAACTCCCGAAGGCATCATGGCGATGCCGGCTTCTCTTTGGCGCACGCTGTCGCTCGCAAGCGTCTTGATGAATGTCGACGCCGACCTGACCCAGCCGCCGTTGTTTTCCATTTGAAAACGTTGCGGCCGGCGCCGCCGGACAGCGCCTTCAACGGGGCGGACACCCGCATTCACAGCCTGCCGAACGCGGTGCGGCTGGTGACGATCGAATGCCCCCAGTTGCGCACCGCCAGTGTCAGCGTCTTCGTGCGCGCAGGCAGCCAGCATGAAAGCCGGCGCCTGGCCGGCATCAGCCATGTGGTCGAGCACATGGCCTTCAAGGGCACGAAGCGGCGCAGCTGCCAGCGCATCAACCTGGACGCCGAACGCCTCGGTGCCGAGGTCAACGCCCACACCGACAAGGACCACACCGCGTTTCACATCGATGGCCTGGCACGAGACGCCGCCGCGTTCGTGCGCATGCTGGCCGACATCGTCCAGAACGGCAGCTTCCCGGCCGATGAACTGGAGCGCGAACGGCAGGTGATCCTGCACGAACTGGCAGACGACGAGGACGATGCGCTGTCGTGCGGCTTCAAGCTCTTCGACCGCCTGTGCTGGGGCGGCCATCCGATGGGGCGCGCGGTGATCGGCAGCCGCGCCACCATCGAAGCGTTGACCCGGGACGACCTGCTGGGTTACGTGAAGCAGCACTACCGCGCCGGCAACGTGGTGGTGGGCGTGGCGGGCGCCATCGATCCCGACGCGATCGGAGCCGAAGTGGCGGCCGCATTCGCCGACATGCCGGTCGGTGCCACCGACGCGGTGCCGCCACCGGTGTGGCAGGGCGGTTTCAGAACCCGGTGTGTGGCCGGCAGTCAGCAGACCCATGTGGTGCTGGGCTGGCCAATACCGGCGTCGACCGACGCACCCGAAGCCGCCATGCTGGCTGCGGCGCTGTTCGGTGAAGGCATGAGCTCGCCGTTGGTGGACGGTCTGCGCGAACGCCGTGCGCTGGCCTATCACGTGGGCTGCTCGGCCGATGTCAACGGCAGTTGCGGGCAGCTGGTGATCGAGGCGTCGACTGCACCCGGGCAGGTCGAGGAGTTCCTGCACCAGGTGCAGCGCCTGTTGCGCGAACAGGCTTCGAAGATCGACCGTGTCGGTCTCCAGCGGGCCCGCAACCAGTTGGCAGTGCGTGCCTTGAAGGGGCTGGAGCGGCCGGGATGGCGGCTCGAAGCGGCCGCGCTGGACCTCTACACCCACGGCCGCGTGCGCCCCGCTGCTGAACGCCAGGAAAGGCTGCTCGCCGTCACCGGCACGCAGGTGCGGCGCGTGCTGCAACGGCTGGTCGACACGCCCGCAGCGCTGGCGCTGACGGGCCGCGTCGGCACGCGAGCACTCGAAGCCGGGCGGGCGTTGGCCGGGCAACCCGATCGGGTCCGCGGCGGGGACAGTGTCGAAGGCAGGCCGCGTCGATGACTGCGCCCGGCGTCATCGCGGACAGGGACGGTGAATCCGGCGGCGGCACGGCCAGCACTGCCAGCACGGGCGGCATGGGCGGCACCGGCACCACCGGCCCTACTGACGCTGCGCGAGCCGGGGAGCCGTGGGTCGACCCGGCAGCCCCTCTGGTGTTCATCGTCAATGCGGCAGCCGGTCGGCACCATGCCGATGACGTTCACCAATCGATCCAGCGCGCACTGGACGAAACGGGGCGGCGCGGCGAGATGCGCGTGACGCCGTCGAGCGAATTGCCTCGGGCCGCGGCCGACGCGGCCCGGCAGGCCGCTCTCCGCCATGGCGTGGTGGTATCGGTCGGCGGCGACGGCACCACCAACGCCGTGGCTGCGGCGGCGCATGCCGCGGGCTGCGCAATGGGTCTGGTGGCGCAGGGCACCTTCAACTATGTGGCCCGCACCCACGGCCTGCCGACCGATGCCTACGAAGCCACCCGCACCCTCTTGCGGTCGCGGCCGCAGCCGGTTCAGGTGGCCACGGTCAACGAGCACCTGTTCCTGGTCAACGCCAGCGTCGGCCTCTACCCCGAACTGCTGGAA
This sequence comes from Pseudomonadota bacterium, assembly GCA_030853725.1. Lineage (GTDB taxonomy): Bacteria > Pseudomonadota > Gammaproteobacteria > Burkholderiales > Burkholderiaceae_C > Rubrivivax. The sequence goes on from JALYUN010000278.1 coordinate 2,264, forward strand.
GACCGCGAAGCCTTCAAGCAGCGCTTCGGCCGCAACCGCGTGGTCGCGTTCATCAGTTGCGTGGTCACGCTCCTGGGCCGGCACCGCCAGCTGCACCTGCGCATCGACAGCGACGGCAGCACCCGCCGGGTGGTCACGCCGACGCTTTTCGTCGGCAACAACCGGCTGCAGCTGGAACAGGTGCACCTGCCCGAAGCCGCAGCCCTGGACCGTGGCCGCATCGCCGGCGCGGTCTTGCGTCCCGTGGGGTCGCTGCGGCTGCTGTGGCTGCTGCTGAAGGGATCGATGTCGGGTCTTGCAGACGATGCTTCGGTCGAGCACTTCGTCTTCAGCCACATGCGGCTGCGAACCGGCCGCGGTGGCCGGTCCGAGGGCCGCAGCCTGAAGGTGGCCTTCGACGGTGAACTGCTGCGTCTGCGAACGCCCTTGGTGTTCGCGGTGGCCCCGAGGCCTCTGTGGCTGCTGAAGCCACCCCCGCCGCTGGACGCCAGTGGCCATGCGCGGACCGGCATCGATCCGGAATGATCCGCAGATGACAACGCCACCGCGCGAGCCGTCTTGCCGATGACGGTGCTGCTTCAGATCTCGGACCCGCATTTCGGCACCGAGCGCCCCGTGGTGGTCGCCGCGCTGCAGGAGTTGGCGGCCCGGCAGCAACCCGAATTGCTGGTGGTGTCCGGCGACATCACCCAACGTGCACAAGCCGCGCAGTTTCGGGCCGCTGGCGCATTCATTCACGGCTTGGCGCTGCCGACGGTCGTGGTTCCCGGCAATCACGACATCCCGCTCTACAACATTGCTGCCCGGTTGTTGGCACCCTATCGCGGCTACCGCGCCACCTTCGGCTCGCTGTTGGAGCCCGAACACGACAGCGCCGATCTGCTGGTGGTCGGCCTCAACACGACGCGCTGGTGGCGGCACAAGAACGGCCAGGTGTCGACAGCGCAGATCGAGCGCGTCGAGCAGCGGCTGCAGCGGGCCAGAGCGGGCCAGTTGCGCATCGTGGTCGTGCACCAACCGGTCGCGGTGACGCGGCGCGGCGAGGTGCACAACCTGCTGCGCGGCCATGCCGTGGCATTGCGGCGCTGGGCTGCCGCAGGTTGCGATTTCGTGATGGGCGGCCACATCCACCTGCCGTATGTGCTGCCGTTGCCCGACCTGCCGCGGCCGATGTGGGCGGTGCAGGCCGGCACGGCACTGTCCAGCCGCACGCGCGAAGGTCAGCCCAATTCGGTGAACGTGCTGCGCTGGGGGCGCGACGCCCCCGACGGCAGATGTCAGATCGAGCGCTGGGACTGCCTGCTGCACGGCGGGGGTGCTGATGCGGCGTTCGTGCGTGCCGCGGTCACCGAGGTTGCACCGGGGGTCATCGCGCCTTGATCGCCGCTGATCCCACGGCGGGCTGGAGTGTGGTGACCGGGGCTTGGGTCGGTGCGCATGCACTGGCCTTGTTCGCAGTGCTGCTGCTGCTTGCGCTGACCGCCACGGTGCTGATCTGGCGCCGCGCACGGACGGGGGCGGTCACAGCGGGGGCGGTCACAGCGGCTGCGGCAGGGGCAATGTCAGGGGCAATGACCGTGGCAACGGCACCGTCCCCATCCCGGGTGTCGCCGCACCATCCGCAGCCGCAGCCGCATCGTCATCGGCAGATGTTCGCTGCGCTGGCGGTCGGCGCGGGTTGCGCAGTCTTCACGGCGCTGGCGCTGCAGATCGAGCCAGGCACTGCGCTGACCCGATTCGATCTGGCGGTGTCCGGCGCGATCCTGTCGCAGATGCCACCCGCTGTCGTGCGCGGCTTCTCGATCCTGACCCATGCCGGCGACAGTGCCACCCGCACCGGGCTGGCCGTGTTCGTCGGGGCCGCCCTGGTGTTGTGGCGGCAGCCGCTGCTGGCGCTGGGCTTTGTCGGTGGACTCGCGGGCAACGGAGCGTTGACCACGCTGCTGAAGCATTTGTTCGGCCGCCAGCGGCCGCTGCAGCCGCTGGGTGGGGCGACGGCCGACGGCTACAGCTTCCCCAGCGGCCACAGCGGCGGTGCCGTGGTCGCTTGCGGCTTGCTCGTCTATCTGGTGCTGCGGCTGCTGCCGCCGCGCTGGCACCTGCCGTCGCTGTGTATCGCGGTTGCCCTGAGCCTGAGCATCGGCTTCAGCCGCATCGTCATCAGGGCGCACTTCCCGAGCGATGTGCTGGCAGGTTTCGCCGCTGGCGCGGTGTGGCTGGTGGTCTGCGTCTGCGCACTCGAAGCCGCACGTCGGCGCTGGCCCGCGGCAGTGGGCATGGGCAGAATGACGGGCTGAACAGGAGAGGCTCGAGATGGTCCAAAGCTTGGGACGTACGGCATGGCGCACGGCGGTCTGGTTGCTGCCTGGCTTGATGGCGGTCTTGTTGTGTGCCAGCCGGCCCGCGTGGTCGCAGACCCGCTTCGATTTCGAACGCACGCCGGGCAACCTGCCGAAAACCGTGGTGCCCGTGCGCTACGGCCTGCAACTCGACCTGGACCCGATGCTGGACACCTTCAGGGGCCGGGTCGCGATCGAAGTCGAGGTTCGGCAACCCGTGATGTCGATCGTGCTGCATGCGCGCGACCTGCAGTCGACCGCTGCGGTGTTGCACCAAGGCGCCACCGTGCGCCCGCTGCAACAGGGCATCGGCCCCATCGGCCAAAGCTGGTCACTGACCCCGCAGGACGCAGCAGTGATCGCGCCCGGCCGCTACACGGTGGTGCTGGACTATGTCGGGCATGTCAACGCCACAGGCAACGGGTTGTTCCACGCGGTCGTCGCGGTTGACAACGCTGCGGGCCCGGGCCGCCAGAAAGCCACGCACGGCAACGACGCAACCCCGGTGCGGATGCTGGCGACCCAGCTGGAAGCCATCGATGCCCGCAGTGTGTTCCCATGCTTCGACGAGCCGGCATTTCGCGCGGTCTTCGAGCTGGCGGTGCGGGCGCCGCCCGGTTTGCAGGTGGTCTCCAACATGCCAGAACGCAGCGGCTCGCCGCAGCCCGATGGCGCTGCGACGCTGCACCGTTTCGAGCCCACGCCGCCGATGCCCAGTTACCTGCTGGCGGTGTCGGCAGGCCGTTTCGACAGTCTCGGCGGCAAGGCGGTCGGCGTGCCGCTGCGCATCCTGACCGCGCCAGGAAAGGCGCTTCAGGCGACCTATGCGATGCAGGTCACGCAGCAGGTGCTGCCGTTCTACGACGACTACTTCGGTGTGCCGTTTGCGTTGCCGAAGCTCGACCAGTTGGCGGTGCCGTCGACCCGCACCGGCGCGATGGAAGACTGGGGGCTGATTTCTTACAGCGAAGCGACGGTTCTGTTCGATCCGGCCCGCAGCAGCCCGGCGACAGAACGCCGCGTGTTCTCGGTGATGGCGCACGAAATCTCTCACCAGTGGTTCGGCGATCTCGTCACCGCTGCGTCGTGGGAAGAGATCTGGCTCAACGAAGCTTTTGCCACCTGGATGGCGAACAAGGCCACCGCGCACTTCAACCCGCAATGGCACGTCGAACTGGACCGCAGGCTGCCGATCGACTGGAGCATGGAACGCGACGCCGGCCCGTCGACGCGGCCGATCCGTTCGGGCCCGGTGAGTGAATTGGCGGTGTTCGATGTCTTCGACGGCATCACCTACGTCA
>JALYUN010000297.1 GCA_030853725.1 Pseudomonadota bacterium
GGCCAGCATCGAGTATCTGGAGGCCGGGCAGGAAGATCTGGCTGATGCCGAGTTGCAAAAAGTGCTGCAAAGCGAGCCCAACAACCGGCTGGCGCAGAGTCTGCTGAAACAGATTCACGAAGACCCGGTCGCCTTGTTCGGTGAAAAGTCGTTTGCTTATCGCGTACCGGCTGGTGAAACCTTGTCACGCATTGCCCAGCGGTTCCTGAACGACCCGCTGCAGTTCTACGGCCTGGCGCGCTACAACAGCATCAAAGTGCCGCGCACGCTGGGCGAAGGCCAGATGCTGCGCATTCCGGGCCGAGCGCCTGCGGTGGCGGCAACGCCTGCGCCGCCCCCGCGCGAGAACCCGGTAGCCGTAACGGTGGCTGCGCCGCCGACTTCGTCGCTATCGCCGCCGCCGCCGCCGGTCGCCGTAACGCCTACGCCGCCCGTGGCGCTAGCACCGGCTCCCCCGCCGGTGGCCGAGGCAGCGCCGCCAGTCGAATCGCCCGCAGCGCGAAATGCCCGCCTCGCGAAGCAGAAATCCGAGGCCGTCACACGCCACAGCCGCAGCGCGCGTGCCGCTTTCGCCAAGCAGGACCTGCAGGGCGCTTTGCTGGGTTGGGACGCGGTGCTGGCAATCGAACCCGACAACCGCACGGCACTGCTGGAACGCCAGAAGGTGCTGTCGCTGATGGAAAAGCTGGGCAAGGTTAAGTAGCGCTGGTCCGACCCGGCAGCCGTGGCCCGCGAAGGCGGGGCCGGCAGATGAGGCGTCGTAGCTGCGCTACTTGAGCGAGGGCCGGCTTGCCGAAGCTTGCAAGGCGGCCAGCAGCTGGGTGGCGCGGGACTGCCGGCGGTCGATCTTCAAACTGCGCTGCAGTGCCTTGATCGCTTCCGCAGGGTCGCTGTCTTGCAGCCCTTCGGCTTTGCGGAAATACAGGTCGGCCAGCAGCGCGCGCGCGGCCGGGTCCGACCTGCGCCCACCCGTCACCGGCAGCAACACGGCGATCGCACCGTCGACCTCGCCCTGGTCGGCCAGCAGGTTGGCGTGCTCGATTTCGTTGCGCCCGTTGCCGGCCCGCGCTGCTGCAGAAACGCCCACGCCGACTGTGGCCGCTGCGCTGCCGGGTGCAGCGTCGACAGTGCCGCGTTGTGTGGCCACGCTGCGGGTGGCGCGGTTGTGCTGCCGGCGCTGGCTGCGTTCGCGTTCCAGGGTGCGCAGACTGTCGGCCGCCTCGATGTTGTCAGGCGCCAGCGCCAGCACTTCCAGGTAGTACTTCGACGCGCCTTCGTCGTCGCCGCGATGTTGGGCAGCCCGTGCCTGCTGCAGGTTGGCTGCGGCCGCGGTTGCTGCCGAGCGCAACGCGTGTTCACGCAGGCGCGCCAGGCCCGTGTCTTGCGGGCGCAGGGCGCGCAAAACGTCCAGCGCGAACACCGCGTCGGCCCAGCGGCCTTCTCGGGCGGCGGCTTCGGCAGCCAGACCGTAACGGGTCGTGAAATCGTCCAGCCCGGCAGCGGGCCGGGACGCGGCGGCGTTCGGCGGGAGCGCGGCAGTTCCGGTCTTCTGCGGTGGCCCGCTGCCGCATCCGACCAAGGCCAGGCCCACGCCCAGACCCAAGGTGGCACCGAATGCCCAATTCGGGAAGAAGCGCGGCGCGCGCTGCGGCCACCGAGCCACGCTCATGGTGCGGCCAACGCGCGCCGCGTCACCAGCCGTTCCTTGAAGTCCTCGAGGTCGTGGTCGCCGAAGATCATCGTGCGGCGCAGCATCAGCGGGTCGGCATAGAAGGGGTTGCCGCCCGGCGTCACCGTCAGCCCCATCGAATAGTCCTGGGCCTGCAGCGCGTCGAGCACCAGGTCGTTGGCGTCGCCGTATGGGTAGGCGAACTCGCGTATGTTGACGCCCGCAGACGCCAGCTTGCGGTCCAGCAAGGCGCGCGGCTGCGCCACTTCGGTCTGGACGTTGCGGCGATAAGTGGCTTCGCTTTCGCCGGCCCGGCGCTGCACCAGGTTGCGGTGGCTGCGGGAATGGGCCTGAATGTCGACTACACCCGACTTGGCCATCTCTTGCAATTGGGCCCAGCTCAGGCCGTCGCGGGCGCCGATGAAGTCGCTGTAGATGAACAGCGTGGCATGAAAGCCGTGGCGCTTCAGCGCCGGCCAAGCATAGCGGTAGACCGATTCGTAGCCGTCGTCGATGGTGATCACCACCGAGCGCGGTGGCAGCGCTTGCTTGCCTGCCAGAAACGGCGCCAGGTCCGCTAGCCGCAACACGCGCCAGTCGTTGCGTGCCAGCCAGTCGAGTTGGGCTTCGAAGTGATCGGGCGATACCGTCATTTTCGAGTTGCCACTGCCGAAGCGGTGGTAGCACAGGATCGGCACGGTCTGGACACCACCAGCGTCGACGCCGATCGGGGAGCCTGGCTGCAGCGGCACGATCAAAGGCACGCCCGGCTCGATCCGGGGTCGGCCCCACTGCGGACCGCCAAGGCCGTTGGCCTGCTCGATCTGCCAGGCCAGGTCGGCCCGATCGAGGAAGCGGGTGGCGATGGAGCGCAGGTTGTCGCCCGCCACGGGCAGATAGATCAGCAGACGTTGATTGCGTCCGGCAACCGTTCCACTGGCACCCAACAGCCGCGGAAAATCGCGTTCGGCTGTTGCGGTTGCGGCCCCGGCAGTCGTCGCGGCCGCCGCTGCTTGGTCGGTCGTGCTGCTGCTTTGCGGACCGACCGGGGTGCTGCCGCAAGCCACCAGCAGCAGCGCGGCGGTCGATAGCGCGAGCCATGCGAAGCCGGTGTGGCGTCGTTCGCCTCTGGTGTGCATCATCGGTCGCCGGGCAGCGTCGACACGGGGGGTGGTGCCACGGGCGGCGGTGTCGCATCCGTCTGCGGTGGTGCAGGCTGCGACGGCGTTGACGACGAAGGCACCGACGACAAAAGTGCAGGCGGCGATAGCGCCGTCCCAGCCGTGACAGCCGTAGCCGCGGGCACCGCCCGCTCCAGCTCGCGCTGTTGCAGCGCCTGCGCCATGGCGTCGAAAGCTTTGAAGAGCATGCCGAATTCGTCGTTGCGGGTTTCCTGGATGCGGTGGTCGAAACGACCTTTGCCGATCTCGGCCATCGACTCGCCCACCAGCCGGATCGGCTTGGCGAACCAGTTCGCCACCAGGTACATCGCGATCGCCACCGCCAGCACCGTCACCACCGCCAGCACCACCATCAACGAGATCGACAGCCGTGCCACCTGGATCAGCGGCTTCTCGGGCACGCCGAGCGCGACGTGGCCGACCTGCTTGCCCTGGAACAGCACCGGCGCCTCGAAGCCCAGCACGTCTTCGCCCTGGGCCACATAGCGCGTGGTGACGGTGACAAGCCCGGCTTTGCCCAGCGGCACCGCGCCTTCGGGGCGGTAGGGCTTGCCCACCAGCGCCGGCACGCTGGAGACGCGCACCGTGTCGGCCGCGTCCATGATCGATACGCGCTCGAAGTTGCCGGTTTTCATGATTTCCTGCACCGCCACGTCGACCGTGTCCCAGTCCTCACCCAGCACATTGGCGGCGTTTTGCGCCGCGATGAAGCGCGCCATGGCGGCACCGTATTCGGTCACCTGGCCCATCATCGCCGCGTACTGGCGCTGCGTGATGACGGCCGCAGTCAACCCCATCACCACGGCCACGATCAGGCTCATCATCAGAGCCCACTTCACGCGCAGCGGCAGGATGCGCTGCTTTTCCTTCTCGCGCGCGGCTTCATCGACCTCGCCCAGCACCTTCAGGAGTGCCGCGGCCAACTCCTTGCCGGACTGGAAGCGCTGTGCCGGTTGCTTGGCCAGACAGCGGTCGACCACGCGCCGCAGCGAAGCCGGCACGTCACGGCGCTTGCCGGCCAGCGGCGGCGGCTCCTCGTTGGCGATCTTGGTGGCCACCGCCACCAGGCTCTCACCCTTGAAAGGGCGTTCGCCGGTGAGCATCTGGTAAAGCACGATGCCGACCGAGAACAGATCCGAACGCCCGTCGACCTTGTCGCCTCGCGTTTGTTCCGGCGACATGTACTGCGGTGTTCCCATGACCGCGCCGATCATGGTGCGCTGCTCACCGGCGACTTCTTCCATGTGGGCGATGCCGAAGTCCGCGACCTTGATGGTCTGCTGGTCGCCCATCAACATGATGTTGCCGGGCTTGATGTCGCGGTGCACGACGCCGCGCGCATGGGCGTACTCCAGCGCCCGCGCCAGCTGCAGCCCCATCACCACCACGTCGCGGATCGGCAGCGTGCGCTCTTTATCGAGCGTCTCGGACAGTGGCGCGCCGTCGATCAGCTCCATCGCCATGTACGGCCGGCGCTCGATCTCGCCGACATCGTGCACGACCACGATGTTCGGGTGCGACAGCCCGCCCGCAGCCCGCGCTTCGCGCAGGAAGCGCATGCGGCATTCGTCGTCTTCGCTGAGCGACGCATGCAGGAACTTGATCGCCACGTCGCGCCCGATGGAGGGGTCGTGCGCGCGGTAAACCGTGGCCATGCCGCCGCGGCCCAGGCGACTCTTGACCAGGTAGCGGCCGACCTGGCGCATCTGCGGGTCGGGCGCACTGCTGCCGGCGCGCGCCGTGCTGTGCGGCAGGGTCGACGGGTTCTGGTTGGCGGGTGGAAGATCGTCGGGTCTGGCACCTGCGGCAGCCGCACCAGGGCCCTCGGCAGGGCCACCAGCGCTGGCCGCGACGGCGGCGCCAGCGGCCGGGCCGCGCGGCAGCAATTGTGTGGCCGCCATCGGATCCTCGGGCGGATCGAGTGGGCGCACCGAGTGGATCAGCGTCAGATCGTCGTCGACCGCTGCAGCTGAGGGCGTAAGTGGCGGTGGCGCGCCCGCTGCCTGCGACACCAGTTGCGCCGCATCCGCAGACGAGATCGGCCGCGCCGTGTCGCCTTCGTCGTGCGCGCTTGACTCGCGTGAGCGGCGGGCAGCCTCCAGGCTGGCGCGGTGTTCGGCTTCGTGGGCCGCGATCTGCGCTTCCAGATGCTCGGCCATACGGGCTGCGTCGGGCCTGAAGATCTGGGTTTCGTCGCTGCCGGACTTCTCGCCGGAGGCGATCATGGCCGGCTCGGCGGTTGGTGGCTTGGGGGGCTTCGGTTCTGTCATCGGTTCGTCTGCCGGCGGGCGTCGACGCGCGGCGTCCGAAGGGCGGAGTTTCTCACCATACCGGCGTGGCTGAACACCTCATGCGCAGCCTGCGATGTCGACGCTGGCTCGCGCTCCTGGGTGTTGAATGCTGATATCGGTGCTCACGAGAACTAACGCTCTCTTACAACGATCACATCCTGCGCTGGCGTTGGCGCGCTTGGACGGTGATTCGGGCATCGGTCTCACAGCGTTCAGGCCAGCGCTTGCCAACGCGCCACGTTCTCGCGGGACAGGCCATGGCCGTTGATGGAGCGCACCAAGGCCAGCATTTCGGCGTCTACCGGCTTTGCTGGGCCGAGGCACCCGATCAGATGTTCATGAAGCGCTTTCAGCCGAGCCCCGGTTCGGCGTTGCGCGAAAAGCCAGACGCCGGCCAGCGCAAGCAGACCGAGCAGGTACACGGGCTGCCCTGTGGCCGCAGCGATAACCAGCAGCAGGCATCCCCCGGTCACCACGAACTGGCGCCACAGCCCGTGCTCGACAGCGGCTTGCCCGGCGGCACGCTGGGTCTGGTGCAAAGCGGCCCGCGCTGTGGCCGGCAGCGCTGCGTCGGGCCAGCGGGGCAGGCTGTTCAACATGCCCTCCAGTGTCGGCCTCGGCAGGCCGGGAATTTGCTTGAAGGTCTGCAACATCGCGTCCAGCCGCAGCGCACCTTCGCTCCAGGCCTGTAGCAACCGGTCGCGCCACTGGTGCACGCTGCGCAGGTCGCGGTTCGCGAAAACCAGGACCAGCGAAGGCAGCGCGAAAAGGGTGAGCAGCGGTCGCCAGCTCAGGGTCAGCAAGGCCCATCCGGCAGCGACCCCGCTGACCACGCTGACGGTGATGATCAAGCGTCGGAACTGCACCGTCCGCCGCTGGATGGTGTCGCGGGTGTCGTCAACGGTCTGGGCATACGCGCTCGGCACGGTAGCGTGGGGTGCGGGTCTCGCTGTGGATCAGCGGTCGCAACTCAGTCCGGTGGCCCGGCGGCCAGCCAGTCCTGCACGGTTCGGTTGGCGGCCAGGCGTTCCATGACGCGTTGGACCATCTTCTCGAACGCATAAAACTCCTGATTGGGCAGGTCGGCCGCTTCGGCGTTGGTGAGTGTGCCTTCGGATTTACTCTGGTTCACCCGGATCTTGAGGTAGTGGCCTGGGATGCCGCGCCGGTACCACAGCCGCTTTACGTAGTCAGGCTGGAAACTGGAGGTATGACCCACGGGTTTCATCAGACCGGCCGCCACATTGTTCAAAGAAAATGACACAGGCGGATAGAGCGCTGCAGCAGTCCGAACGGCATCGTCGAACAGCGCAAGTTTTGTCGTCACTGCCAGTACTTCGGCCAAATCCCACCCGTCCTTGATGTTGATGATGCGAACATAGCCGAAGCGTTCTTTCGGCAAGGGCACGGCAAGCACGTCACCGACGGTGCAGCTGTGTTTGGTTTTCTTCTGGGTCGACTGGTTCACCGTCTGCTCCTGTTGCATCTTCGCCGTACGCCTTTCGGCCTCATTCCCGTAGTCCCTGCATTGCCGTTCGGTGATGGGTGTTGTAGACGTTAGCGCGATCGTCCGTGCGAGACGTGTCGAAAGAATTGATGCGGTTGCCCGGGTTGTTCTGGTAGTCGTAGTTGCCGATCAGGCTCGTGTCGCGCGTACCGTAGTGTTCGATGTGGGCCTGCTCGAAACCGCGCGCAGCCCCGTAGGTCGGCGCTTCCGCGGCGATGTCCATCGTCCGGCCCCCACTGAGGCGGTTCGAATCGGTGTGCTCTTGCTCACGGGTCCGGAATCGGTCCGCCTGGGTAATGCCGACATACAGGACGTTGCCCAAGCCGTCTTTGATGTGGTACACGACATAGCCCTCGCCTCCGTTGGTGTCATGCGGACACGTCAGCCCGTAGGGGTCGCTCCAGTTCGCCGGGTTGGCCGTGTACTTGTAGAGGTTGAAGCCACCTTCCAGCCCCACCGGGTCCGGGCTGATGTAGCGGCCGTCAGCCGGGTCGTAGTAGCGAAAGTAGTTGTAGTGCAAACCACTTTCGTCGTCGCGGTACTGGCCGGCATAGGCCCAGGGATTGACGGCCGGCTGCGCGGCTTGCGTGCGCGGATCGGGTTCGCCCCATGCGGTGCGGCGGCCGCTCCAGGCACTGCTGCCATCGGTTGCAATGAATTCCAGCGTGTCACCGAGTTGGTCCGTGACGATGCTGAAGAAGCGCTCGCCCTGTACCGATGCCAACGGGGCGAAGCCGTGTGGATCGAAAGCCCAGAACTGCACCGGACCGTCGTGCGGCACTTCGTGGGCCAGCACGTCTTTGTCCCAGACGAAGTCGCGGCGGCTGCTGTTCATCACCGAGTCATCGGCGCTGGCCTCGGCTTTCCAGATGCGCCGGCCCAGCGCGTCGTAGCCGTAGCGCCAGCAGCGGCCATCCGGCAGCCGCAGTCGCGTGAGCTGGTTCAGGGCGTTCCAGCTGTAGACCCAGCACCGTCCGTCGGCAGTGGTCTTCGTTTTCAGGCGGCCGCAGGCGTCGTGTTCATAGCGGGTGCCGCCACGCTCGACCAAGCGGTTGCCGGGCGCGTAGCCCAGCCGTTCGTCGGTGAATTCGGCGCCCTCACGCTGCTGGCGCACCAGGTTGCCGGCCGGGTCGTAATCGAAGCGCTCACTGATGCCGGGCTCGCGCCCGTGCCTGCTCAGGGACTGGATCAGACGCTCGGCGGGGTCGTATGCGTAGTCGGTGCGACCCCAAGGCCCGTCTTCCACCGCGCTGACCTTGCCAGCTGGGTCGTAGTGGTAGCGGCGCTGCAGTGCGGCGGCCGCGATGCCGACTTGGGCTCCCCCCGCGCGCGACAGGCTCTGCTCCAGCAGCCGGCCCATCGGGTCGAAACGCTGACGCAGTCGGATGTCACCCGGCAGATCAGCCGTGACGGCCTGACCGTATTCGTCGCGCCCGAATTCGATCGTGTGTCGACCCTGAAGGGTCAGCTTCGCAACGCCGCCATTCGCATCCAGCAGGTAGTCCGCCGTGCCCCCCAGCGAAGTCGCCGTGCGCAGCAGCCCCCCGAGTGCGTCGTAGCTGCTGCTGACGGCATGCGCATCTTGTCGCTCATTGACGATGCGGCCGAGCGCATCGCGCTCGAAGATCACCGTGTGCTCGCCATTGGAAGCGAGCGACAGTTGGCCCACGGCGTCGAAGTCGAACCGCAGTCGCTCGCCGTTGGGCAGTTCCTGGCCGACGACCTGCTGCAACGGATTGCGGGTAATGGCGACAGCCTCGCCTTGCGCGTTGGTCCATCCGATGGTTTCGCCTTGCGCGTTGTAGCGGAACTCGCGCTCTGAAGCGTCGAACGACACCTCGCGCACGATGCGCCCGGCGGCATCGCGCACGAAGCTGTAGGCCTCGCCGTTCTCGTTGATCAACTGGTCCAGACGCCCGGGCTCGCTGCCCCAGACGAAACGCACGGCGTGTTCGAGCGCGTCAGCGCGTTCCAGCAGGCGGTTGCACGGGCCGAAGCGCCAACGGGTGCTGTGGCCCAGCGCATCGACGAAGCGCGTCATGTTGCCTGCGTGGTCGTAGGCCGCATACAGGATGGTGCCGTCTGGCAGCGTCACTTGAATCAAGCGGCCGATCACGTCGTAGCGCATGCGGGTGGTGTCCCCCTGCGGGCCGACCCGGGCTGTCACGCGGCCGAAGGCATCGTGCTCGAAACGAGTCACTTGGCCCATCCAGTCGGTCAGACTCTGGAGCACACCATCGGCAAAATGCTGTTGCTTGATCGCGCCGAGCGGATTGACGACTTCGACCAGATAGCCCGAATCGTCACGGTGCAACTGCCAGCGCCTCCCGAATGGATCTTGTTCGACCACCACGCGATGGTGTTCGTCGTAACTGCGCGTCCAGGTGTTGCCCAAGGCATCGGTCAATGCCAAGGGCAGGTGGTGGGCGTCGAAGCGCAATTGGGTGACGTGGCCCAACGCGTTGGTGACGCTGTTGCGGTTGCCGTCCGCGTCGTAGCTGAAGCCCGTCACGGCCCCCATGGCGTCGATCAGCGCCAGGACGCGGCCATAGGCGTCGTATTCGGTGCGCCGCTGACCCCCCGCCGGGTCCCATTCGGAAACGATCTGACCGCTGGGCAGGGTTTGGTAGCGCCAGGTTTCGCCGTAGCTGTTCGTCACCTCGGTGAGTTGGGCGGCATCCAGATACCTGATGCGCTTTTCGTCGTAGTGATTCAGTCCCGTGCGGTGCACGCAGCGGCCCTTGGGGTCGTAGCGCAGATGGAAGACGCCGCCGTCGCGTGCGATTTCGCGTGCCAGACGGCCTTCGCGGTCGTACTCCCAGCGCTCGGCGAAGCCCGCTGCGTCGGCCGCTGCGCAAAGTCGCCCGCTGGCGTCGTATTCATAAGTGGCCAGCAGATGGACTTCGCCGTTGGTGCCCCGCAGGGACAGGCGCTCGACCCGGCCCAGGCGGTTGTAGCCCAGTTGCAGTTCACGGCGTTCGGGACGCTGGCGCACGCTGCGCAGCAGCGCGTCGGATTCCCATTCGAGGTCTACGCCCTGTCCGCTGGGATCTTCGATGCTGGCCAGGCGCATCGGCTGGCCTGCCGGGCCGGGGTGGAAACCGTAACGGCGCACCTGTTCGCCGTTGGCTTCCCAGGTTTGAACCCGATAGCGGCCGCCCTG
>JALYUN010000308.1 GCA_030853725.1 Pseudomonadota bacterium
GCATCGGCCACCTGGCGACCGTTCAGGCCGCCCGGCAGGCCGACGTCGGTAACCAGCAGGTCGATGCTCGCAGCCGATTGCAGCGTGCGCAACGCGCTCGGTCCGTCCTCGGCCTCGAGCACGGCAAAGCCGATGTCGCGCAGGCTTTCGGCGACCACCGCGCGCACGTTCGCTTCGTCGTCGACCACCAGCACGCTGTGGCCGCTGGCCGACGCAAACGGCAGGGCCGCCTGCGTCGGCGCCTGCAGGCCGGGCGCGCCCTGGTGACGGGGCAGGTAGATCGAGACCACGCTGCCGCTACCGACGGTCGATTCGATATGGACCGAGCCGCCCGACTGCCTGGCGAAGCCGTGAATCATCGACAAACCGAGGCCCGTGCCCATGCCGATCGGCTTGGTGGTGAAGAACGGGTCGAAAGCCCGTGAGACGACATCGGGCGACATGCCGGTGCCAGTGTCGGATACCGAGACCGCGACGTAGGGTCCTGGCTCCAGCCCGCATTCGGCGGCCGCGCGCAAGTCCATCCACCGGTTTTCGGTCCGGATGCCGAGCTTGCCGCCCTCGGGCATCGCGTCGCGGGCGTTGATGGCCAGGTTGAGAACAGCCAACTCGAGTTGGTTGGCGTCGATCAGACTCGGCCACAGACCCGGGCCGTGCACCACCTCAAGTTCGATCGAAGGCCCGACCGTGCGGCCGATCAGCTCTTCCATGCCGTCGACGAGCTGCTGCACGTCGGTCGACTTCGGGTCTAGCGTCTGGCGACTCGAGAACGCCAGCAGTCGGTGCGTCAGCCCGGCCGCGCGTCGGGCCCCGCCTTGCGCCATGGCGATGAAGCGTTGCAGGTCGCCGGTCTGACCTTTGGCCAGCTTGCGGCCAATGACTTCCAGACTGCCGGTGATGCCGGCCAGCAGGTTGTTGAAGTCGTGCGCGAGGCCGCCGGTGAGCTGGCCGACGGCTTCCATCTTCTGCGCCTGACGAAGCGCCGCTTGCGCCGCTTCGAGCTCGGCTTGCGCGCGCAGGCGCAGCGTGATGTCGATGGCGTGGAGGAACGCGCCGACGACTTGGCCGTGCTCGTCGCGCAAGGGGTAGTAAGAGACTTCGAAGCACGGCATTTCGAACTGCGGATCGCCATAGCTTTCGACGACCGTGAAGCTCTCGCCCTGCAGCGCGCGGTTCATGCATGCCTTCAACACCTTGGCCTGGTCCGGCGGAAAAAATGCCGGCAGGCTTTCGCCGATCGCGGCCCGGTGGTCCCACATCCGCTCGAAGGCTTCGCTGTGCGCCCGGTTGAAAGCAACCACCCGATGCGCTGGGTCGAAAGCGCAGATCGGTGAACTGTGCGACTGCACGATGTTCTGGTGCAGCAGCAGCGCTTCGTTGCGGCGCTTCTCTTCGGTGACGTCGCGGCCCACCACCACGGTGGTGCCGTCCGAACGCGACGCTTTCCACGACACCCAACAATGGCCGCCTTCGCGGCAGCGGAAGCGCGTCACCTGCGCCGCGTGGCGCGTGGCGGCCGCGGCCAAGGCGGCCCGGCTCAAGGCCAGGTCGTCCGGGTGGATGAAGCCCGCGAAGAGTCGACCCAGCAATTCGCCTTCGGCCCAGCCGAGCGCGGTGGTCCAGCCGGGATTGACGCTGGCGATCACACCTTCGGCGTCGATCAGGATCAGCAGCCCCGGCGCGTTGCGCCAGGCTCGGTCGCGCTCGGCGGTGCGTGCGGTAACCAGGCGTTCCAGATCGGCACGCGAGCGGCTCAATACTTCGCGCGCGTCGACGATGGCCTGGATGTCGGTGCAGGTGCCGTACCAGCGCGCGATCTGGCCGTCTTCGGCCCGCACCGGTTGGGCTCGACCCAAGACCCAGCGGAATGCACCACTGCGATGCCGCAGCCGGTATTCGATGAAGTAAGGCTCGCCGGTGGCCAGGCAATGGCGCCATGCGGCCCAGGCCCGCGCCTGGTCTTCAACATGGAACAGACCGGCCCAGGCGTCGCCATCGGTGGAGCCTTGTGGCACGCCCGTGAACTCGTACCAGCGCCGGTTGTAGTAGTCGTGATGACCGTCGGGTCGGGTCGACCAGACCATCTGATCGATCGAGTCGGCAATGCGCTCGAAGCGCAATTCGCGGTCGCGCAGCGCTGCATGGACCCGAACCCGTTCGGTCGTCTCGACCACGCTGCCGAACATGCCGGCCACCCGGCCGCTGTCGTCGCGCGCCGGTGAATACGAAAACGTGAACCAGGCGGTGTCGTCGCGACCGTGGCGGTTCAAAACGAAGGGCTGGTCTTCGAGCCATGTGGGCTCGCCGGCCAGGGCTCGATCGACCAGCGGCTCGATGGCGTTCCAGATGTCGGCCCAGACTTCGCGCAGCGGCTCACCCAAAGCCCTGGCCTGCCTGTCGGCCAGGATTGCGATGAACGATTCGTTGTAGAGGCATCGAAGCTCGGGGCCCCAAGCCACGAACATCGGAAACTTCGAATCCAGCATCAGCCGCACGATCAGCCGCAACGGCTGCGGCCACTGCGCCGTAACCCCCAGCGGATGGCTGGACCAGTCGTGCGCACGCATCAGCGCGCCGGCATGGCCGCCATTCAGGAATATCCCGTCTGCCGTGGCGACAACGGCCTCTGCGGTAACCCCCGTTCTGTCTGCAGGCGACGAGTCGGTTGGAGTGGGCGTAGTCATCCTGCGTCTCAACCCGGTTTCAACGCGTTCGATCGGTCTGCAACGGCCTGGCCAGTTGCGCCGGCACTGCGCGTGCCCATTTCCATCAGCAGGTAGCCGGGCACCGCCCATGTCAGCGGCAGCAGGTAGTAGACAGCGCGGTAGGCCAGCAGCGCGGCCAGCAGCTGCGCCTGCGGCACTTCGGATTTCAAGGTGGCGATGAACACCGCTTCCAGTACTCCGAGCCCCGCCGGCACGTGCGTCAGTACACCGGCAATGGCTGCCAGCAGCAGCGACGCCACAACGCCGCCGTAGTCGGCGCGCCCGCCCAGCAGGGTCCAGATCAGCGCGGCCATCAGCAGCCAATTCAGGCTCGACGTTGCAGCCTGCAGCGAGGCCATGCGCCCGCTAGGCAACGCCAGAAGGTGCCCGCGAAAGCGGTAGCTGCGCTGTCGGGCAAAGCCGCAGGCCAGCAAGTACGCCAGCGCGGTCAGCGTCATTGCAACGCCACACACTTGCAGCACCGTCACCGACACTGGCCACGCCGCCGGCAGCGTCGGCGGCCAGACCAGCAGCACCAGACCCGTCAGCAGCCCGTAGCCGAGCCAGTTCGTCAGCATCGACAACGCGATCACCTGCCCGGCAGTGGCAGCCGGCAGCCCGAGCCGCGTGTACAGGCGCAACCGCATCGCCATGCCGCCGACGAGGGCGCCGAAGCTCAGGTTGAAGGCGTAGCAAACCGCACCCACCCACGCGGTGCGCAGCCGCCCGAGTCGGTGCCTTACGATGGCGCGGCTGATGAGGTCGTAGGTGCTGAAGAGCGCATGGCTGGCCACCGCCAATGCCGCTGCGGCTGCCAACGACGCCAGCGAAATGGCCTTTAGCGCAGCGGCCACCAGCGCCCAGTCCCTCGACCGCGCCTGCCGCGCCAACAACACCACCAAGACCGCGGTCAACGCCCACGGCGCCGATTTCCAGAGCCAGCGAAGTGCGGCGGACATCGTGGGCCTATGCTGCGTCAGAGCGAAGCGGCGCCACTTTCGGCGGTCCGCTGGTCCACGGTGTCGCCCACAGCGGATAGCGCCGTAGGAAGTGAAAAACCAACGCGGTGCGGAACTGGTACCAAATCGACTCCAACCGCCCGGGCTTGGCCACAAGCTCGACCGCCCGGCACTGCTTGGCGATCAGCACATCCAGCCGCGCCAGCAGGTCGGTTGCGAAGGCGCGGTCGCGCATGAAGACGTTGGCTTCCAGGTTCAGCCCCAAGCTGGTCGGGTCCAGGTTGCTGGAGCCCACCGTGGCCCAGCGCCCGTCGATCACCGCCACCTTGCCGTGCAGCGGGCGTTCGAAATACTCGTGAATGCGCACCCCCACCCGTAACAGGTGGGCGTACAGCATTTCCGAGGCCGCCTTGACCCAGCGCTGGTCGGGCATGCCTTGCAAGATCAGGTCGACCTGTACCCCGCGCTTGGCCGCCGCGCGCAAATCTTTCAACAGCCGCCAGCCCGGGAAGAAGTAGGCGTTGGCAATCACCACCCGATTGCGGGCACCACGCATCGCATGGCGGTACTGGCGTTCGATGTCGTCGCGGTGCGAGCCGTTGTCGCGCGTCAGGAAGGCGCAGACGGCGACCTCGCTTTCGTGGCCCGGGTCGCGCACCGCGCCACTGCCGTGAATCCGCTCGCACCATTGCACCCGCTTCGGCTGCGGTGACGTGAGGCTGGCGCGGCAGAAGGCGTGGATGGTGTCCACCAGCGGCCCTTGCACCTCGACCGCGTAATCTTGTTTCGCCATCACACCGAACTCAGCCAAATGGTCGACCGAGTAATTGATGCCGCCGACGAAGGCGCATTCGCCGTCCACCACCAGCAGCTTGCGGTGCATGCGTCGCAAGATATTGATGCGCGCGCCGAACCATTTCTTGACGGGCTCGAAGGCCCGCAGCCGCACCCCGGCGTCGATCAGCGGCTGGGTGAACGACGCCGTCAAATCGGGCGAGCCCCAACCGTCGATCAGCACATGCACTTCAGCGCCGTTGCCGGCCGCTGTCATCAGTGCCTGCTGTAGTTCGCGCCCGACCTTGTCGTCGAACAGAATGAAAGTTTCCAGCAGCACTTCACGCCGGGCGTTGCGGATCGCTTCGAAAACACGCTTGTAGTAGTCCTCGCCGTTTTCCAGCAGGCGAAGGCGGTTGTCCGGGATCCAGGTGGCCTTCATGGCGCGCAACGTCTGAGCAACAGCATCGCCGCCAATTGTCCCGGACGGAACGCGTTGGTTTCGTGCGGTGTCGGCGCAGCCGGCTGTAGGACAGCCGCGCTAGCCGCGGCGCAACGGTCGAACCACGATCAGCGCCCCGACTCCGGCTGGCGATCGCCGCGTTTCGAATCTTCGCGCTGCGCGGAGTCGTCGGCGGCATCGTCGTTCTTGCTCGCTCCCCGGATGTTCATGGCCACCAGCCCCAACTGCAGCACCACCAGCGCCCAGGCGGCGGTATGCCAGCCCCATGCAATCCACAACACGTTGCTCAGCAGGAAAAGCCAGAAGCCGAGCTTGCGCCGACCCGCGCTCAGCGCCGCGGTAAGCCACGCCGCACCAATCGTGATCGGCATGGCTGGCCACTGCAGCAGATCGATCCATTCCATAAGTTTCCATGCCCCCCGCGGTACAGGCCGCTTGGGCCGGCTGGCAGACGGCGGGCCCGCCCCGGTGGCTTTTGCGGAGGGCTACTGGGTCCGGACACCGCTGCAGCGCTCCAGCGCCGGCCGCTTCGGGTCGAAGCGCCAGCCGGGCATCAGCAGCTGCATCGCCGCCCTGTCGTCGCGCGCGCCCAGGCCGTGGCGGCGGTACAGCTCATGGGCCTTGCCGACCTCGGCCATGTCCAGCGTCACCCCCAGGCCGGGCCGTTCGGGCAGTGCGATGCGCCCACCTTCGATCGGCAGCGGCTCGGTGGTGAGGCGCTGGCCGTCTTGCCAAATCCAGTGGGTGTCGATCGCGGTGATGGCGCCCGGCGCGGCGGCGGCCACGTGGGTGTGCATGGCCAGCGACACATCGAAGTGGTTGTTCGAATGCGAACCCCAAGTGAGCCCGTGGTCGCGACAGGTCTGCGCCACCCGCACCGAGCCTGCCATCGTCCAGAAATGGGGGTCGGCCAACGGAATGTCGACACTGTTCAACGCCAACGCATGGGTCAGTTGGCGCCAGTCTGTCGCCACCATGCTGGTCGCTGTCGGCAGCCCGGTGGCGCGGCGGTATTCGGCCAGCACTTCGCGCCCTGAATAGCCGGCCTCGGCACCGCAGGGATCTTCGGCATACGCCAGCACACCGCGCAGGTCGCGCGTCAGGCGCACCGCTTCTGCCAGTGACCAGGCCCCGTTCGGATCTACGGTGACGCGCGCCCACGGAAAAGCTTCGTGCAATGCCGTGATGGCTTCGATCTCGGCTTCGCCGCTGACCGGCAAGCTGCGACTGGAGCCGGTGGCGGTCGATTGGGGCGCCGTGGCGCGGCGCATCGTCGACGGCCTGCAGACCCAAGCCCAGGCGCGTGTTGCACGCCTGGTGCTGCCCTGCGGCGGGG
>JALYUN010000311.1 GCA_030853725.1 Pseudomonadota bacterium
GGCATGGCCCGCGCGGCCATCAGTGGCCACCGACGCAGCCTGCGCGGTGGCGCGCTGGATCAGCGTGCGTGCGTCCTTGCCGTGCTGCGGAAAGCGCGCCAGCCCCAGCGCGGCGCGCACCTGGCAGGTCTGTCCCGAAACCGACAGCGGTTGTTGCAGCGAGCGCACCAGCTTGGCCGCCACCTGTTCGCCATCGGCCGCGGCTTCCAGGTGGCCGAGCAGCACGCCGAAGGTGTCCAGGCCCATCGCGGCCACCACGTCGCTGGCACGCAGCCCGCTGCGCAGCCGCACCGCAATCTTGCGGCGCAAGATGTTGCCGGCCTCGCCACCGAGCCGCGCGGTGGCCTGCGCCACGCCTTCCACACGCAGCACGATCAACACCATCGGCGCCGGTTGGCGTTCGCGCAGCGCCAGCAATTGCGTCATGTGCTCCAGCAACTGCGCTTCGTGCGGCAGGCCGGTAGCCAGGTCGGTGGCGTAGGCGAGCCGCGATTCGGCTTCGACCCGGCGGCGCAACACCGCCTGGCGGATGATTCGCGGCAACTCGGTAGAAGCGCGGACGATGCCTTGTACGCCGCGACGAATCAGTTCGGTCTCGACCGCTGCGTCGGCCTCTTCGGTGACCACCAGCACCGCACTGGCAGCGGCCAAGGGGGGCCAGTCGGATCGCTCCACCAGCGCCTGCAAGGCGCGCAGCGCCGGCGCGTGCAACAACACAGCGTCACAAGACACCGGCAGCGGTGACTGCGCTGGCGTGGCCACCTGGATGTCGAACCCGGACTCGGCCAACGCCGCTTTCAATGCAGGCGCTGGGTCGATCAGCAACACAGACAGAACGGGCTCAACCATGCCGCGATGATGCCGCAGCGCAACGCGCCGTCCGTCGTCAATACGACTTCGGCAGCCCGAGCACCCGCTCGGCGATGTAGCACAGCACCAGTTGCGGGCTGATCGGTGCGATGCGTGGGATCAGCGCCTCGCGCAGGTAGCGTTCGACGTGGTACTCCTTGGCGTAGCCAAATCCGCCGTGCGTCATCACCGCCTGGGTGCAAGCCTCGAACCCGGCTTCACCCGCCAGGTACTTGGCGGCGTTGGCTTCGGCGCCGCAAGGCTGGCCCTGGTCGTAGAGCCAGGCCGCTTTCATCAGCATCAGCCAGGCCGCTTCCAGCGCCATCCAGTTCTGCGCCAGCGGGTGCTGAATGCTTTGGTTCTGACCGATCGGGCGGTTGAAGACCACGCGCTCGCGGGCGTAGGCGCTGGCCCGTTCCAGCGCCAGCCGCCCGAGCCCGACGGCTTCGGCCGCGATCAGAATGCGTTCCGGGTTCATGCCGTGCAGGATGTACTCGAAGCCCCGCCCCTCTTCGCCGATGCGGTCGGCTTCGGGAATCTCCAGGCCCTCGATGAAGAGTTCGTTCGAGTCGACCGCTTTGCGCCCCATCTTCGCGATCTCGTGGACCTGGATGTGGCTGCGGTCGAAGTCGGTATAGAACAGGCTCAGACCATGCGTCGGCCGTTCCACGCTCTCCAGCGGCGTGGTCCGTGCCAGCAGCAAGATCTTGTCGGCCACCTGCGCGGTCGAGATCCAGACCTTCTGGCCGTCGACCACATAGCGGTCGCCGCGCCTGACGGCCCGGGTTTTGAGCTGCGTGGTGTTCAGGCCGGTGTTCGGCTCGGTCACGGCGAAGCAGGCTTTGTGCTCGCCGCGCGCAATCGGCGGCAGCATGCGCTGCTTCTGCTCCGGCGTGCCATGCACGATCACCGGGTTGAGTCCGAAGATGTTCATGTGCACCGCCGAAGCGCCCGACATGCCCGCGCCGGACTGCGCGATCGTGCCTGTCATCAGCGCTGCTTCGGTGATGCCCAGACCCGAGCCGCCGTAAACCTCGGGGATGCAAATGCCGAGCCAGCCATCGGCCGACATGGCTTCGAAGAACGCCTGCGGGAAGCCGCCTTCGGTGTCGCGTTGCAGCCAATAGGCGTCGTCGAAACGGGCGCACACGCGGGCCACCGATTCGCGGATGCTTTGCTGTTCGCTGGAAAGGGCGAAATCCATCGGGTGTCCTCGAATCAGGGCTTCTGGAACTGCAGCGCCGCGCCGACGTCCAGCAACGCTGTCACCTCGGCAGCCGTCAGCCCGGCCTCGGCCAGTACCTCGCGCGTGTGCTCTCCCGCGTTCGGCGCGTGGCGGTGCACGCTGGCGGGTGTGCGCGAAAAATCGGGCGGCGGACGAATCTGTTTGATGCGGCCTTCGGTCGGGTGTTCGACGGTCTGCACGAAGCCGGTGGCTTGCAGGTGCGGGTCGAACTCCAGGTCCTCGATGCGGGTCACCGGCACCGCCGGCAGGTCGTGCGCGGCAAACAGCGCCAGCCATTCGTCGGTGCCTCGTTCCTGCATGAACTGCGCCACCATGCCGTAGGCCGCGTCGTAATGCTGGGTGCGCGTGGCCTGGTCGCGAAAACGCGGGTCCTGCTCCCAGATGTCGCTTCGGCCGATCGCCTTGAAGAAGTTCTCCCACTGGCGTGTGGTGTAGATCAGCACGCCGATGAAGCCGTCCTGGGTGCGGTAGGGCCGCCGGTTCGGCGTGGTCAGCCGGTTGTAGCCCGGGGGTCCCGCCGGCGGGTCGAAGCTCAGGCCGCCCATGTGGTCGCCCAGCACGATCTGCACTACGGACTCGAACATCGGCACCTCGACCGACTGACCCTCGCCGGTGCGTTCGCGGTGCAGCAGCGCAGCCAGCATCGCATGCACCGCGTTCAGGCCTGAGATGCGGTCGGCAATGACAGCCGGCACCAAGCGCGGCGCTTCGTCGCCGCACAACGTGAACATCGACGCCATGCCGCTGATGCCCTGGATCAGATCGTCGTAGGCCGGCCGGCCGGCGTACGGCCCGCGTGCGCCGTAGCCCACCAAATTGACATAGACGATCTGCGGGTTGACGCGCTGCAGCGCCGCGTAGTCCAGCCCCAGCCGGGCCATCGCCTGCGGCCGCACGTTGTGGACGAAGGCATCGGCGCCGGCGCACAGCCGCAGCACGGCGTCGCGCGCCGCCGGCTGCTTCACGTCCAGCACCACGCTGCGCTTGTTGCGGTTGGCGTGCATGAACATCGGCCCCATCTGGGCATGGCGTTTCGCGGCCGCCAGCCGCATCACGTCGCCTTCGGGCGGTTCGATCTTGACCACATCGGCGCCATAGTCGGCAGCGATCTGCGTCGCATAGGGGCCCGCCAGCACCGTCGTCATGTCGATGATGCGAAAGCCCGTCAGCGGCCCCGTCCGGGGCTCCAGACCGCTGCCCGCGGCCGGCGCCGCGCCAGGCTCATTGGAGAGCATGGGCGTAGGCTTCCAGCACTTCGGTGCCGGGCTTGCCGCGGCGGTCCAGTTGCGCCGCCCACTCTTTCTGCGCGGCGGTCGAGGCCTCGGCCAGTTTCTTCGCGTCGGCATCGGACAAGGGGAACAGCTTGACTCCGGCGGCGGTGATCTTGGCGCGGTTGTCGGTGCCGCTGCGGTCGAGGAACTCGCAGACGTTGCGCGCGGTCGTGTCGCCGGCCGCAAGCATCGCTTTCTGCACGTTCTCAGGGAAGCCCTTGAAGCGCTTCTGGCTCATGGTGTAGGTCAGCACCACGGTGCCGAAGCTGACGCCGGTGGTGCCCGACTTCAGCCGGCTCTGCAGGTCGTAGGCCAGCAGGCTGGTCGACGGGAACACCACGCCGTCGATGGTGCCGCGCGTCAGCGAGTCGTAGGTTTCGGGCGCGGCCATGCTGACCGGCACGCCACCGATCGCCTTGATGGTCGCGGCCTGCGCCGCGCCGGCCGTGCGCAGCTTCAGCCCCTTCATGCCTTCGAGTGAGTCGATGGCCTTGTTGGCATAGACCTGGTAGGGCTCTAGCACCGTCGCAAACAGGATCACGACGCCGTTCGGAATCATCTCTTTCTGGTCGAGCACCCCGCCGCGCACCAGCCGCATGAAGGCTTGCGTGCCCTGGCACGAGCTCTTCGCCATGCCCGGCAGCTCCGACACCGTCATCAGCGGCATCTTGTCGGACACATAGGAAGGCACGACATAGGCGATGTCGGCGACCCCCGTGGTCACCAGCTGCAGCATGTCTTTGGCCTTGCCGAGTTGCTCGGAAGGGAAATACTGCATGTCGACGGCGTTGTTGGTGGCCTTGCGGACTTCGGCCATCCAGAACTTGATACCGCGCTCGGCAAAGAAGTGACCGACCGGCAACGAGTCGGCCACGCGCAACGTGGTGGTCTGGGCCGATGCGGCGAATGGCAGCATGGCCAACACGAGGCCACATTTGAAAGCAGATCGCTTGAATCTCATGGTCTTCTCCTTTGCGGGTGAATGAGGCGGTACCGGGATCGGGGTCAGGTCATGTGCGAAGGCAGCCACAGCACCAGTTGCGGCATCGCCACCAGCACGGCGATCAGAATGAGGTGGGCCAGCACATGCGGCCACACCCCGCGGAACACTTCGGCCAGCGAACGCTGCGCATACCGCGCGACCACGAACACGTTCAGGCCCACCGGCGGCGTCACCATGCCGACTTCGCCGACCACGATCATGATGACGCCGAACCAGATCGGGTCGTAGCCCAGACTCTTGATGATCGGTAGCACCACCGGAACCACCAGCACCAGGATCGCGATCTGGTCCATCACGCAGCCCAACGCCAGCACGATCGCCAGGATGATCCACATCACCATCCACGGCGGCAACGGCAGCGCGCCGACGGTCTGCACCAGTTGTTGGGTGACACCGGTCAGCGTGAAGAAGTAGCCGAAGATGTGTGCGCCCAGCAGGATCATGAAGATCATGCAGGTCGAACGCAGCGCGCGAATGCTGGCCTGCAGCAGTGTCGGCAAGGCCAGACGGCGCATGGCGGCCGCGATCACGAGCGCGCCGAAGGCGCCGATGGCCGACGCTTCGGTCGGCGTGGCGATGCCGATGTAGATAACGCCCGTCACCATGGCCAGCAACAGCAACATCGGCCACACCGTCTTCAGCGAGCCGAACTTCTGGGCCAGCGTGTAGCGCGGCCCGCGCGGCGCGTGCTCGGGGTGGCGCCACACCAGGAAGCTGATCGTCAGCGTGATCGTCAGCGTCACCAGCAGACCCGGGATCACGCCGCCGATCAGCAACTTGCCGACCGAGACCTCGGCGATGATGCCGAACAGGATCAATGCGATCGACGGCGGAATCAACATGGCCAACGTGCCCGAGATCGCGACCACGCCGCAGGCCAGCCGGGGCTCGTAACCCTGCTCGAGCATGGCCGGGATTGACGTCGCCGACAAGGTCGCCGCCGCGGCAGTGCTCGACCCCGATATGGCGCCGAAGCCTGCGCCGGAAATCGCGGTGGCGATGCCGAGCCCGCCAGGCACCCGGCCGACCCAAGTCGCGGCAGCCTTGAACAGATGATCGGCAATGCCGCTCAGGATCACGAATTCCGCCATCAGGATGAACATCGGGATCGAGATCAGTTCGTAGGAGCTCACCGTCGACAGCGGCGTGGTCGAGAGAATGCCGGCCAGCAGGCCGAAGCCACCGAATGCGATCAAGCCGGTGGCCCCAGAGATGGCCAGCGAAAAGCCGACGGGCACACCGCCGGCCAGCAGCAGCAACAAGAGCACGATGACGGTGGTGGCGAGCATCTCAGTCGCGGCTGGCCGTTGCAGCGACGTCCACCGCAGGGGGCAGAGCAATCACGCTGCGTTGCAACAGCAACGAGGCCAGATGGCCGACCGCCCTGCCGACCAGGCGCAGGCTGATCGCCGCCACACCGACCACCACGATCGCGTCCGGTATCCACGCCGGCCATTGCCCCACGCTCAGCACCAGCGCGTTGCTGCGGACCTTGTCGATTGCCGACACCAGATAGATCCAGCCGATCGTCAGGAACACCGCCGCCATGGCCGCGCTTCCCAGCAGCTCGATCAGCCGCGCCAGCACCACGGGCATATGCGGGCGCAGCAGGTCGACTGCCACATGGTGGTGATCGGCCAGCGTGTCAGACAAGGCCAGATAGAACAGCGCCGGCATCAGGTACATGCCGATCAGGTCGTACGACCACGACAACGGCGCGTTCATCAAGTAACGCGCCGCGACATCCGCGAACACGATCAGCATCACCGCCAGCAGGCAGGCGGCGGCCGCCAGACGCAAGACGCGCTCGACCTGTTCCATCCCCGTTCTGAGCTGTGCGACCCGCTTCATCCGACGCTTCAAAGCAGCCGCTGTGCCAGCGCGTCGACTTCTAGTCGGAGCAACGCGGCGACTTCGTCGATCCGCGGCGCGAGGCGTTGCAACGGCGCTGCGACGAGGATGGCATGGGGCGTGCCGTACAAGTCCAGTCCGACCGCGACCGATGCCACGTCGGGTCTGAACTCGCCCAGGTTCGACGACCAGCCACGCTCGCGTTCGCACTGGACCGTTTGCGTCAGCGCGCGGCGGCTCATGCGGTGGCGCTTGTCGCCGCCGTCCAGCACCAGGCGCCCGACCAGCGCCGCACGCTCTGCTTCGGCCAGTACCCCGAGCTGGGCCCGACCCGAAGCCGACACGTGCAGCGGCTTGCAGTCGCCAGGACGCGCGGTCAGGCGGACCAGCTCGGTCGATTCGACGACGTCGACATAAACCGACTGGTCGCCGGCCAGCACCGCGTCAATCACGGTTTCGCCGATGCGGTCGCGCAGCCGCACCAACGACGCCCGCACCTGGTTGGCGACCGGGTCGTGCTCGGCCACCCGGCTGGCATGGTGAAGCCAGCGTCGGGTCGGGTAGTAGGCGCCGGCTGCGGCGCCCCGGTAGAGATAGCCGCGGTCGGCCAGCGTGGTCAGCAACGCCAGACAGCTCGACTTCGGCATGTCCAGGCGGCGGGCGATAGCAGCCAGAGTCTGCGGGCATTGCAGTTCTGCAAAAAGCTCCAGAACGCGCAAGGTACGCAGCGCGCTCTTGACCGCGGGCGCGATCACGGGGGAAATCACGGAGGCGATCACGGGCGAAGCCGCCATCAACGTCGCTCCGGTGCGCTCGAAGATACGTTCATGGATGTGAACGACAGTTCATGAAATGCAGTTTACGAACCGCACACGCAGCTCGTCAAGGCAGCTCAGGGATATCCATGAAAGATCGGCCGGTGTTGCAGGCTCCCCAATAAAAACGGCCCCGACATGCGGGGCCGTCGAAACTGAAAACCGGACGGTCAGCCGCGACCGCGACGACGCGCCGCTGCAACGCCCAGCAACGCCAGGCCGACCAAGGCGAGGGTCGCAGGCTCCGGTACCGCGCCCGCTGCGTCTGCTTCGAAGTTGAAGCGCGTTGCATCGGCTCCGAAGCCGTAGCTGACGTTGTCGACATAGCCCCGGAAGGCGCCGTCCCATCCCCCACCGATGCCGAACTCGATGCCAAGGATCTTGGTGTCTGCCGACAAGATCAACCCACCGTCATAGTTGGGGCTCGTCTGCCAGTCGGCCAGCGTCACGCCGTACTGCTCAATGGTTTTGTGGCCGCTGGTATTGCGCTGCCAGAAGTTGCCGCTGAGGATGTCGCTGCTGACCCAGGTGCCAGCCGCCACCGCACCTGGCGTCTGGTAGACCTGCTCCCAGATCAGGTAGCCGAAGTCGTTGGTGGTGGCAGCAGAGCCATCGGCATCGATCAGCAGACGCATCGCCGGTTGCTGCACTGACGAGTTGGTGCTGCTGGTGTCGCGATACCAGTCGTAGCTGAGCTGGCTCAGACTGGACAGCGTGCGGCCTGGAAGATTGCCACAATAGTAGGTGTAGTCGGCCTTGCCGCTGATGTTGGACAGCGACATCTCGACCGACCCGTTTCCACTGCGCGGATTCGTTGTCGTGATAGCCGCCGTTCCCGAGGGGCCACCGCTGGTGGTCGAGTACCACTGATTCGCCACCGGCACGGCGCTCACCATGCCGGGCGTGATCACCACTTCAGCGGCTTGGGCGGAGGCCATGCAAGCCAGTGCGGCTGCGGCGACAGCGCCGATGCTGAACCAGGCTGCCGACTTCGGGCAGGACGCGGCGTGCGGGAATTGCTTGGAAACCATTCAATCTGCTCCTTGTGAATTAACGGCGGGTCTGTGCCCGACGATCTACTGATCCGCAAGTTCCGTGCCGCACGTCAACCCCCTACGTCGGAGGTTCGCCAGATCAACCCACTAGACGATCAAACGTGAATAGTTGGCATCGAAGGCGAACGCTCTCGACAGCGGGATGTCAAGTCAGCCGACATTAGGTGGTCACCGCGTGGCACGTGCATCGACTCTCGTGACCGCTGGCTTGCCGCTACGGCCGATGCAACTCGGCCGGGGTGCGGGTGAAGGTTCGTCGCCCTTTCTTGAATCCCCACAACGGCACCGCCAGCTCCGCCACGCCCTGCTCGGGCGACAGGCAATCCAGCACCACCAGATCGGCCGCCTTGCCGACCGCGATGCCGTAGTCCTTCAGGCGCAACAACCGGGCCGAGCGGCTGCTGACCATCTCCAGGCAGGCCCGCAGGTCGTCGCGCGTGCCGACATGGCAGACATTGGCATACAGGTTGGCCATGCGCA
>JALYUN010000323.1 GCA_030853725.1 Pseudomonadota bacterium
GGTCTTCGCCGATGCGGCCGCTTTCGTGCGCGCCCACCGGGTTGAAGTACCGCAGGCAGGCGGCTTGCCATTGCGGATCGGCTGCGCCCAGGTCGCGCAGGATCTGTTCGCCCATCAGCTTCGTTTGGCCGTAGGGATTGGTGGCTGAGAGCGGTGCGTCTTCGGTAATGGGCAATACGGCGGGGTCGCCGTAGACCGTGGCGCTGGAGCTGTAGACGAAGCGGCGCACGCCGCTCCCTTGCATGGCGTTGCACACCGTCAGCAGGCCACCCAGGTTGTTGGCGTAGTAAGCCAGCGGCTGGCTCGTGGATTCACCGACGGCCTTGAAGGCCGCAAAGTGCACGGTGGCGTCGATCGTGTGGCGCTCGAAGATGCTGCGCATCGCCGCAGCGTCGCAGACATCGGCGCGTTCGAAAACCGGCGTCTGACCCGACAACGCCTGCAGCCTTTGAAGCACCGCGGGCGAGCTGTTGGAGAAGTCGTCGACCCCCACCACTGCAAAGCCGGCCGCCTGCAACGCGAGCCAGGTGTGCGACCCGATATAGCCGGTGGCGCCGGTGAGAAGAATGGCCGCTGGGCTCACTGCAGAAAGGTCATCGCAAGGTCATCGCAAGGTCAGTTGCCCATAGCAACTGAAGCTGTTGTTCTTCAAGTCGACGCTCAACTGGCCGCTGGCGTTGCGGTTCTCGACGCCCACATCGCAGCCCAGCAGCGCATTGCGCAGCGGGGCCCAGCGGGCGCCGACGGTGAACAGCGTGGTGCGGTCGCTGCCGGTGGAGTTGATGGGGATGAAGGGATTCTGGATCGTGTTGACCAGTTTGCGGTCGGCGTATTGCAGGGCGGATGTCACGGCGATCTTGGCGCTGTAGTCGTAGTCGGCCTGGACCCGCAGCGTGTTGACGGTCTGGCTGTACTGCGCCAGGCCCTCGGCGTTGAAAATGGCCACGGCATAAGAATCCTGCCCGGTGTCACGCGTCAACCGGGTCGTGAAGCGCAGCTTGGCAGAGGTGGCCCAGAGCCAGCCGATCGATCCAGTCAGGCCGGAGAAATCGCGTGCCGAATTCAGGTCGTAGTTGGTGGTGCCGTAACTGATGCGGGCGTCATAGGTCGAAGAGCCGCGTGGCGTCAGGATGGCGGTGAAGTCGATGTTCTTGCGCGTGAAACGGTCTTCGTCGAAGCTGCCGTCGGCGTTGCGGTTGAAGTGCGGGTAGCGGCCCTTCGCGCCGCTCAGGCCTAGGCCCAGGTTGGTGGCGTCGCTGGGGCGCCAGTGAATGCCGCCGGAGACGTTGCCCTGGTCGTAGTCCCGCGAGCGGATATTGCTTCGGTCCAGTGAATTGCGCACGCGCCGATATCCCACCGCGCCTTCGAAGCTGTACTCGGTGACGAGGCCCACGGCGATTGAAGAATTGATGGCTTCCGACGACTCCAGGTTCTTGCTCGTGAGCAAGCCGATCTCGGTCAGCCCGAAGCTCGACAGCGAGCGGTTGGCGCTGGCCGACAACGTGCCGGAGATGCGGTGGATAGTCGACCAGTCGAGCCCGCCGCTGAGTGCGTAGCCGGTGTTGTCGAAGAGTGGGTTGTCTCGGTAGCGGGTGTATCGCAGGCTCAGCGTGCCGTAGGCGCGCTGGCGGCTGATCGGCTGGTCGAACCCGGCCAGCAGCGACGTTGCCGAATAGGTGTCGCTCTTGCTGTAGCCGGTCGGTGCGACCTGGTCGTTGCCCAGCCGCAGCAGGTTGCTCTCGTAGCCGAAAGCCTGCGAAGCGCCGATGTAGTAAGGGCTGGTCTCGGCACCGGCTGTGCCGGCAACGAGGCCGGATACCGCCAGCAAGCCAAGTTGCAATCGCGCAGAGATCTTCAAGGCAAGGCTCCTGTAGTCAGAGGTCGATGATGCCAAGCGCTGCGGTAGCCGAACGTAACCAAGGCAATCGAGTGCCCGCCGCTGGCGCTTCGAGGGTGGGCCATTCAATAAGCGTTGCGGTCGAAAAACACCAGTTTGATGGTGCGCGCGATGATCTGCAG
>JALYUN010000030.1 GCA_030853725.1 Pseudomonadota bacterium
AGCCCTGGGACTGCGGCCCCGGCGGCTACCAGTTCAGCCATTTCCCGCCTGGCTGGGCTGAATGGAACGACCGCTTCCGCGACACCGTGCGCGCCTACTGGAAGGGGGATGAAGGGCTGATGCGCCACATAGCACTGATGCTGACCGCCAGCGGCGACCAGTTCAACCAGCGCGGTCGCCGCCCCTGGGCCAGCGTCAACTTCCTGACGGCGCACGACGGCTTCACGCTGGCCGACCTGATGGCCTACAACGACAAGCACAACGAAGCCAACGGCGAAGACAACCGCGACGGGCATTCCGACAACCAATCCTGGAACTGCGGCGCCGAGGGTCCGAGCGACGACCCCGAGGTGCTGGCACTGCGTGAGCGCCAACAGCGCAACCTG
The DNA here is from genome assembly GCA_030853725.1 of Pseudomonadota bacterium. GTDB lineage: Bacteria > Pseudomonadota > Gammaproteobacteria > Burkholderiales > Burkholderiaceae_C > Rubrivivax. Next base: position 387 of record JALYUN010000030.1, read on the forward strand.
CTGGCGACACTGCTGCTGTCGCAGGGCACGCCGATGCTCCTGGCCGGTGACGAATTCGGCCGCTCGCAGGGAGGCAACAACAACGCCTATTGCCAGGACTCCGCCATCTCTTGGATCGACTGGCAGGGCATCGACGAACAGGGCCATGCGCTCACCCGCTTCACCAAGCGACTGCTCACGCTGCGCCGCGAATTGCCCGTGTTTCGCCGCAACCGCTTTCTGACCGGTGCTGCACACGAGCAGGTCGGCGCCAAAGACCTGATCTGGCTGGCCGCCGATGGCAGTGAGATGAGCGAGGATCAGTGGAACGACGGAAATACGCGCTGCTTCGGCATGTTGATCGACGGCAACGCACCGGTTTCCTCGATCCCCCGGCGCGCCACCGACGCGACGGCCTTGTTGATCTTCAACAGTTGGCACGAAGGCGTCGACTTCAGCTTGCCGCTGGGGCAAGAAGGCGCCGGCTGGACCCGCTTGTTCGACACCGCGCTGCACCAGCAGCCTGATCAGCAGGCATCGGCCGACGAGCCTCTGGCAGCGGGTGCGGTCTGCACGGTCGGTGGACGCTCGGTGGTGGCCTTCGCCAGCGCCGCGCAGGGGCCGGGCGCAGATCGGCTGCGGGCATTGCTGACTGCGCTGGACTGAAGGCGGCAAGCGCTTCGCCCCGCGCAACGAAGGGCGGTCGGCGGCATGGAAAAATGCGGTCGCGGCCGCCGGGCGCAACTTTCATGGGCCGCGCCAGCGGCTTTGAAATATATTCGCGAACCACCATGGACTACCACGGAGTCAAGAACGCCATCAACCGGTTTCTGCTGCGCTATGTCGGGCAGGACCAGCGACCGGTGTATTTCGACATCGACACCGTCTGCCCGCCACTGCGGGAGCTGGAGCGCGCCTGGCTGCAGATCCGCGCTGAACTCGATGCGCTGCTGGCGCAGCATGTGGCCATGCCGAACTACCACGAGATCAACAAGCCGGCGACCGAGATTTCAACCTCCACCGCAGGTAACTGGAAGGTCTACATGCTGGAGCTGCTGGGGCACAAGCCCGAGCGCAACCGCGCGCAGTGCCCGAATACGGTTGCCGCGCTCGCTCGGGTGCCGGGCATTCTGCAAGCCTTCTTTTCAGTGCTGGAACCGGGCAAGTCGGTGCCCGTGCATGACGGGCCGTACATCGGCTACTTGCGCTATCACCTCGCGCTGCGGGTGCCCACCGACAACCCGCCGCTGATCCGCGTCAAGGGGCAGCCCTACACGTGGAAGGAGGGCGAGGCGGTGATGTTCGACGACTCGTGGCCGCACGAAGTCATCAACCACAGCAAGCAGTACCGCGTGGTCTTGATCGTGGACGTGCCACGCCCGCTGCCGTGGTTGCCGCGCATGGTCAACAGCTTCGTGCTGTGGGGGCTTGCAGCGCCGGCGTATGCCAACAAGGTCATCAGCAAGGCCAACGATTACAGCGGCGACCTGATGGCGCCGTAACGTGCCCCCACGCTCCCGGACGGTCGCTGCCCCCCGAGGGGGCGTTCGCCTTCTTCCCGGCGAAGCCGGTTCCGCGGCTCTGACAAGCCCCCACGCTCCCTGACCGTCGCTACCCCCGAGTGGGTGTTCGCCTGCGGCCCGGCCAAGCCGGGTCCGCGGCTCTGCTGGGTCAACCCAATCTGACGGGTACGAAGATCTTGTTGCCGTCGCGCTCGATCAGGAGCGCTACCGATTTGTCGGCCTTGGCCACCGCTTGCCGCACCTGCGCCAGGTTGTTGACCGGCTTGCCGTTGATGGCCAACAGCACGTCGCCTTCCTGAACTCCGGCGCGACCTGCCGGCCCGCTGGCTTGCTGCACCACCAAACCGTTTTCGATGCCCGACTGCTGACGTTCTTCGGGCTGCAGCGGCCGCAGCGCCAGACCGAGCTTGCCGTTGCCCGGCGTGGCGTCGTTGCCGGCCACCTGCTCGCTCTTGTCGCTGGCATTGCCGAGCGTCGCGTCGAGCGACTCGTGCCCGCCCTGGCGCCAGACCTCAAGCGTCACTTTGTCGCCCGGTGTCGCCAGACCGATAACCGCGGGCAGATCGCCGGAAGAAACGATCTCGTGCCCGTTGACACTCTGAATCACGTCGCCGGTCTTGAGCCCGGCTTTGGCCGCAGGACTGTCGGGCTCGACGCTGGCAACGAGAGCGCCTTCGGGCTTCGGCAGCTTGAAGGAGTCGGCCAGCACCTGGTTGACCTCTTGCACCGAAACCCCCAGCTTCGCGTGGCTGGCGCTGCCGGTGGCAACAATCTGGCTGCGCACTTTCTGCGCGACATCGATCGGGATCGCGAACGACAAGCCCTGGTAGCCACCGCTGCGGCTGAAGATCTGCGAATTGATGCCCACCACTTCGCCGTTGGCGTTGATCAGCGGGCCACCGGAATTGCCGGGGTTGACGGCCACGTCGGTCTGGATGAAGGGCACGAAGCTGTCGTCCGGCAGCGAACGGCCCTTGGCGCTGACCACACCGGCTGTCACGGTGTTCTCGAAGCCGAACGGCGAGCCGATGGCCAGCACCCATTGCCCGACCTTCAGGTTGTGGGAGTCGCCGATGCGCACCACCGGCAAATTCGTGGCGTCGATCTTCAGCACGGCCACGTCGGTCTTCTCATCGGCGCCCAGCACCTTGGCCACGAACTCGCGCCGGTCGGTCAGCTTCACCAACACTTCCGTCGCGTCGTGCACCACGTGGGCGTTGGTCAGGATCAGGCCGTCTGCGCTGACGATGAAGCCCGAACCCTGGCCGCGCATCGGCACGTTCTCAGGCATGCCGCCTTGCTGGCCGTGCTGCCCTTGTTGCCCCTGGAAACGACGGTAGAACTGGAAGAATGGGTCGTGCGGGTCCATGCCCTGCATCCCGGGCGGCATACCCTGCTGGCTTTGGTTCGACATCTTGTGCATGCCCGTGACGCTGATGTTGACGACCGCCTTGCCTTCCTGCGCGGCTATCGCAGAGAAGTCAGGTGCGGTGACGGTTGCGTAGGGCGCAGCAGTGGTCATCGTCGCCACTGGCGCAGCTGCGACCGCGTGGCGTGCTTCGATCAGACTGGCGCCAGCGCCGCCGATCACGCCGGCTGCAGCCAGTGCGACCACGAGGCGGGCCGGGCTGAAGCGGAAGGTCTTGGCGTGAGCAGCGCCGGTAAGGCGGCGGGGGGTGGGGGTGTTCATCGAGCGTCTCCTGTGAGGTGTGGAATCCGACAGGGTGCGACTGTGAAACGCTTTGCTTAGCGCTGGCTTAAGGCCGCGGGCGGTGGTGGCACGAAGCGCAGACTGACGCTCAACCCACCGAGCGAGGCTGATTTTCCCAGCGTCAGCGTGGCGCGGTGCAGGTCGGCGATCGACTTGACGATGGCGAGGCCCAACCCGCTGCCTTGGCTGCGCGGTTGCGCGCCATCGGCATCGCCGGCGCTGCGGTAGAAACGGTCGAATACGCGGGCGCGCTCCGATTCGGGAATGCCGGGGCCGCTGTCTTCCACTGTCAGACACACCGCGGCAGGATCCTGGCGCAAGGCCACGTCGATGCGACCGCCCTCGGGTGTGTGGCGCAGCGCGTTGTCCAGCAGATTGCGCAGCAACATGCGCAGCGCCTCGGCCTGGCCGGGCAGTGTGGCCTCGTCGAGCCGGGTGGCGCCGAGGTCGATGTGCCGCAGCTCGGCCGCCTCGCTGGCGTCGGCCACGCCCTGGCGCACCAAGTCGGTCAGAGCGACTCGCGGCAGTGCGGCAGCGCCGGCTCCACCGGCGGTGGCCAAGGCTTGCTGGCGAGCCAGCACCAACAGCTGCTCCACCAGCCGCGTCGCACGGTCGATGCCGGCCGCGAGCCGACCGGCCGCCACCGCGCGTGTCGACTCGTCCACAGCGCGCTGCAAGGCCTGCGCCTGCAGCTTCAGTGCGGCCAGCGGCGAGCGCAGTTCGTGCGCTGCGTCGGCAACGAAGCGCGACTGCGCGTCGAAGGCCTGGCGCACGCGCCCGAGTAGCGCGTTCAGTTCGGCCACCAGCGGTTCGATTTCGGCAGGCAGGTTGCGTTCGACGATTTCGTCCAGCGCGTCGGCGCGGCGCAGCGCCAACTGCCGTTGGACTTTCGTGACCGGCGCCATCGAAGCGCTGACCACCCACCATACCGCCAGCATCAGCAGCGGTGCCAGCAGCGCAATCGGCAACGCCGTGCGCAGCGCCAGCGTACCGGCCATCTCGCGGCGCACGGCCAAATCCTGCGCCACCTGGATGATGCGGGTCGGGGTGGCCATCGAGTACACGCGGTAACTGCTGCCGCGAGCCCGCACCGTGGTGAAGCCGAGCTGTGCGCGCTGCGGCAACGCGGCGCGCGAAGCCGACTCGAAGATCCGCAGCCCGTCGGCCGTCCAGACCTGCACGACGAATTCGAAGTTCTGGTCCCCGCTTTCGTCACGGGCGCCGGTGCTCGGCGGGCCGGGTGACAGCGGCAGGCCCGAGCGCAGTGCCAGCGCGGTTTGCTGCATCTGGTAGTCGAAGATCACGTCGGCCTCGGCGCGTGCGGTGCGCCATGTCACGCCCGCTTGCAGCGCCGCAGTCAACACGATCGCCGCCAGAATGAACCACAGCAGTCGCGCGCGCAGCGAACGCGGTTTCACGGCGCCACCTTCGGCACGCGGTAGCCCACGCCGCGCACATTGCGGATCAGATCAGCCCCCAGTTTCTTGCGCAGTCCGTGCACATAGACCTCGACCGCGTTGCTGTGGATCTCGTCACCCCAGCCGTAGAGTTTTTCTTCAAGTTGTGCGCGTGAGAGCACCAGCCCCGGCCGGGCCAGCAACGGTTCCAGCACCGCCCATTCGCGGGCCGACAGTTGCACCGCCACACCCTTGACGCTGGCCTCGTGCGTGGCCGGGTTGATGGTGACGTCGCCGTGTTGATACACCGGCTCGGCGCGGCCCGCAGCGCGCCGCAGCAGGGCGCGTATGCGCGCCAGCAGTTCGTCGGTGTCGTAGGGTTTGAGCAGGTAGTCGTCGGCGCCCGCGTCCAGGCCTTCGACGCGCTGTTGCACCGCATCGTGCGCGGTGGCAATCAGCACCGGCAGTGTTTGCCGGCGCCCACGCAGCGCGCGCAGCACGCCCAGGCCGTCGATCTTCGGCAGGCCCAGGTCCAGCAGCAGCAAGTCGTAATCCCCGGTGCGCAGCGCGGTGTCGGCTTGCGCGCCGTCGCGCACCCAGTCGACGGCGTGGTGTTCGGCGCGCAACGCGTCGACCACCGCTTCGCCGATCATCGTGTCGTCCTCGACCACCAGCAGGCGCATGGCCGGATCCGCAGCGGGTCAGAGCCCGAGCCGCGAAGGGTCGCCGCGCCCGAGACGCACGATCTCGGGCTCGCCGCCGCTGAGGTCGACGACGGTGGTGGGCTGCATCGGGCAGGCACCGGCATCCACCACGGCCTGGATCGACTTGGCGAAGCGTTCCAGGATCTCGTCGGCATCGTTGAGCGCGTCGCTCTCGCCCGGTGGGATCAGCGTGGTGGCCAGCAGTGGTTCGGCCAGCAGTTCCAGCAGCGCTTGCGTCACGGGGTGGTCCGGCACGCGCAGACCGATGGTGCGGCGCGACGGATGCGAGAGCCGGCGCGGCACTTCCTTGGTGGCTTCCAGGATGAAGGTGAATGGGCCTGGCGTGCCGAGCTTCAGCAACCGATACTGCTGGTTGTCGACCCGCGCGTAACTCGAAAGCTCGCTCAGGTCGCGGCACATCAACGTCAGGTGGTGCTTGTCGTCGACCTGGCGGATGCGGCGCAGGTTTTCAGCCGCGCCTTTGTCGTCCAGGTGACACACCAGCGCATAGCTGCTGTCGGTGGGAATGGCGACGATGCCGCCGCCTTGCAGAATCTGCGCAGCCTGCTTCAGCAAACGCGGTTGCGGGTTCTGGGGGTGGACTTCGAAGCGTTGCGACATGACGGCATTTTCGCGCCGGTTTTCAAGCAGGTCTTTGCGCGGTCTTTGCGCAGACGGTGGCGCCCTTACGATTCGGTCCCCCGACCCTGATTCACAGCAACATGATGACGATTCAGCAAGTGATGGTGGCCGCCGCCCTGGCGCTGCAACTGACGCTGGCCGGCGCTGCCGGCGAGACGCGGTGGAACCTCGGTGATTTGTATCCCACGCCTGCGGCATGGAGCACGGCCTTCGCAGCGGCAAGCCAGCGCGTGCAAACCCTGGACACGCTGCGCGAAGGTGCGACAACCGACGCCGCTGCGCTGCGTCATGCATTGGTGACGATCAGCGACACGCAGCGCGACGTGCTGCGGCTGTATGCCTACGCCAGCCTGTCGGCCGATGAAGACCTGCGCAATGCCACGGGCCAGGAACGGCGCCAGCAGGTGACTGCCTTGTACGGCGCGCTGGAAGAGAAGACCGCCTGGACCCGCCCGGCGATCCTGGCGGCCGGCGACGAGCGCGTGCGCGGCTTCATTGCGGCCGACCCGGTCTTGAAAGCCCGCTTCGACCACGAGCTGGACGACATCCTGCGCAGCCGACCCTACACACTGAATGCCGAAGGCGAAGCCTTGTTGGCGGGCTTCGGGCCGGCGCTGTCGCAATCGCGGCAGGTGCAGAGCCAACTCGTCGACTCGGAACTGCCGCGCACCACGGTCACGCTGGCCGACGGCAAGACGGTCGAGCTGACGGTGCCGGGCTATGAATCGGCACGGCAGTCGCGAGTGCGGGCAGACCGCAAATTGGTGTTCGACGGCTTCTTCGGTTCCTTGAAGAAGCTCGAAGGTACCTTGGGTGCGAATCTGGCCGGCAGTGTGCTGGCAGACAATTACCAGGCGCGCGCCCACCACTTCGGCAGTTCACTGGAAGCGGCCTTGTTCGCCGACGCGATGCCGGCCGCGGTCTACACGCAACTCGTCGCGCAGGCGAACGCGGGGCTGCCGACCTTGCACCGATACTTGAAGCTGCGTCAGCGCATGCTGGGTATCGACGGTGAACTCGCCTACTACGACAACTATCCACCGGTGGTGGCGCCGCCGGCGGAGTCGTTCACTTACGAGCACAGCAAGCAGATCGCGCTGGCTGCGCTGGCACCGCTGGGCGACGAGTACCTGTCGCTGCTGAAGAAGGGCCTGAACCAGGCGTGGGTCGACGTGCATCCCAGGCCCACCAAGGCGTCGGGCGGCTACATGTTCGGTGCTGCCTACGACGTCCACCCCTATCTGCTGCTGAACCACAACGACGATTTCCAATCACTGTCGACGCTGGCGCACGAGTGGGGGCACGCTGTACACACGATGCTGACATAGGCCAATGAGCCCTTCGAGAAAT
>JALYUN010000335.1 GCA_030853725.1 Pseudomonadota bacterium
GTGGAATCGGGCGATTCACTGGTCGATGAATCGATGCTGACCGGCGAGTCAATGCCGGTGAAAAAAGGCCCCGGTGCGAAGGTGGCGGGCGCCACCATCAACACCAGCGGCACCTTTCGGTACAAGGCCACGAAGGTGGGCTCGGACACGGCCCTGGCGCAAATCGTCAAGCTGGTGCAGGAAGCGCAGAACTCCAAAGCGCCAGCGCAACTGTTGGCCGACAAGGCGGCGCAGTGGTTGGTGGTCGCAGCGATCGCCATCGGGCTCGCGACCTTCGCGGTGTGGTTCTGGTGGATCGGCGAGCCGCTGTTGTTGGCGGTGACACTGACCATCACCGTTTTCGTCATCGCCTGCCCCGATGCGCTGGGCTTGGCCACACCGATGGCGGTGATGGTGGGCACCGGCCTGGGCGCCGCCAACGGCATCCTGTTCAAGAACGCGTCAGCGCTGGAAGACGCCACTAAGCTCAAGGTCATCGTCTTCGACAAGACCGGCACGCTCACCGTCGGCAAGCCCGAGGTGGTGGACATGGTGATGGCCGAGGGCATCACCGAAGACGTGCTGCTGCTTGCGGCAGCGGCCGTCGAGCAAGGGTCGGCACACCCTCTGGCGCAAGCGGTGATACGGCGCGCCGGCAAGCTGAAGGTCGTTGCGCCGACCGGGTTCAAGAACATCGACGGCCAGGGTGCACAAGCGCAGACCGCCGCCGGTACCGTTTTCCTCGGCAACCGGCTGCTGATGGACACCCAGAAGCTCGCGCTCGGGTCACTGGAAGCAGATGCTGTCCGGCTGCAGACGGAAGGCCGTACCGTGGTGCATGTGGCACAGAACGGCAAGGTGATCGGGCTGATCGCCATCGCCGATGCCGTGAGGCCGACGGCCAAGGCTGCAGTCGCCAAACTGCGCGAAAGAGGCATCGAGGTCGTGATGCTCACCGGCGACAACGCCGGCACCGCCAAGCGCATCGCTGCCGACCTGGGCATCACCAGCGTGCTGTCCGATGTGCTGCCTGGCCAGAAGGCCGCCAAGATCAAGGAACTGCAGGCCAACGGCAGAAAAGTCGGCATGGTCGGTGACGGCGTCAACGACGCGCCCGCATTGACGCAGGCCAATGTCGGCTTCGCCATCGGCGCCGGCACCGACGTGGCAATGGACAGTGCCGACGTCGTGCTGATGAAGAGCGACCCCTACGACATCGTCGGCGCCATCGAGTTGTCGCGCGCGACACTGCGCAAGATGCACCAGAACCTGTGGTGGGCGGTGGGCTACAACGTCATCGCCTTTCCGCTGGCCGCAGGGGTGCTGTACCCCTTCACGCTGTCGCCGGAGATCGCGGCGCTGTCGATGTCGGGCAGCTCGGCGGTGGTGGCCATCAACGCCCTGCTGCTCAAGCGCACCAAGCTGGCCGGCATCAAACGTCCCAAGACCAAAGCCCCGGCTTCGGCGCCTCCGGCTGGCGAAAAGGCCACCGCATGAAGGTGCGGCACTGGCTGCTGCCCTGACAGCCTGTGCACAACGCCGACGCGCCCATGCGCTGCAGCGTGGCCTCCATGCCCCGTCCTCCCCGCCACCCTGTCCTCTGCGCAAGCCGCTGACAGCCTGCCCTGACGCGCGCGCCACCCACTGCATCGCGCACCATCTCGTGTTTGCACGGCGGGCCATGCGGGTTGCGCCCAACAGGTTGGGTCGGGCATGGACTGCTCCGTGCGAAGGCGTGTGAAGGCGTGCGAAGGCGTGCTAAGGCGGCGTTAAGCCGGCGCTCTGCAGACTCCTGTCACGCGTTCGGCATCGGTGCCGGATTTTTTCTCATCGACAGGAGTTCGAATGAAGCCCAGAAATATCGTTGCTGCAGCCTTGATCGCCGCATTTCTTTCCCTCGTCGGCGGTGGTCTTGTCTACGCCAAGCAAGCGCAGGAGGCCGAGAACGACGCAGTGACAGGCCTGCGCCTGGCCAGGATCAGCCTGGTGCAGGCGGTGAACCAGGCCGAAGCGCATGCCGGCGGGAAAGCCACCAAGGCCGAGCTGGAAAATGAACGCGGTGTGCCGACGTTCGAGGTCGAAGTGGTCACGGGCCAGAACCAGGTCTTCGACGTGCAGGTCGATGCGCGCGACGGCACGGTGCTGTCGAGCCACGCCGACACCGCAGACGCAGACGCAGACGCCGACGCCGACCACGGCGACCACGACGACGACGACAACCGCACCCAGGAAAACAAGCGCCGCTGAGGAAAGCACGATGAACGAGACTGCCCGCAGTGCGTTTTCCAAAGTGCCGAAGGTCACGTTCACCTTCTGGTGCATCAAGATTCTGGCCACCACGCTCGGAGAAACCGGCGGTGACGCGGTCACCATGTCGATGAAGCTCGGCTACCTTGCCGGCACCGCCATCTTCGCCGTCATCTTCGCCATCGCGGTCGGCGCGCAGATCCGCTCCAAGCGCTTCCACCCCTTCCTCTTCTGGGCCGTGATCATCGCGACCACCACGGTCGGGACCACGCTGGCCGACTTCTTCGACCGCTCGCTGGGCATCGGCTATGCAGGTGGCTCCTCCATTCTGTTCGCGCTGCTGCTGCTCTCACTCTGGCTCTGGCACCGGGCCGAGGGAACAGTCGCCGTTGACGCCATCGAAACGCGCCGCGGCGAAGTCTTCTACTGGACCACGATCCTGTTCTCGCAGACGCTGGGCACCGCGCTCGGCGACTGGACGGCCGACAACACGGGGCTCGGCTACCAGGGTGCTGCACTGGTCTTCGGCGCGGGCCTGTTGATCGTGGCCGCAGCGTACTTCTGGACCAGGATCTCGCACACCGTGCTGTTCTGGGCCGCCTTCATCCTGACCCGTCCGCTGGGCGCCACGGTGGGTGACTTCCTGGACAAACCACGCGCCGATGGCGGGCTCGCGCTCAGTCGTTATCTGGCCTCCGCGGTGCTGATGGCAGTGATCTTGGGGGCCGTGCTGCTGCTGCCGCAGCGGGCCGAACGACGCAAAGGCGCAACGAATCCCTGAGACAGTCGGGTCCACGGATGCGCAAAGAAGACTGAACCGTCCTGTGGCCAGGAAGGTGCGCCTTCCAGCGTGGCAAACAAGCACTCGGGCGTACGCGCGGAGAGCGCTGCGGCTGCGACGCCGGACGAACCCGGTCCATGATCGGCAAACCGAAACGCGCTGAAGACAACCCGGACCATGCGAATCCTGCTCATCGAAGACGATCCCATGATCGGCCAGGCTGTGCACCGCGGTCTGGTCGACGCAGGATTCGCGGTCGACTGGGTGCGCGACGGCAGAGCGGCCGAACTGGCTCTGGCCAACGGTGTGTACGACCTGGCGGTACTCGACCTCGGTCTGCCATCGATCGACGGCATGGCCCTGCTGACGTCGCTGCGCCGTGCGGGTCAACAGATGCCCGTGTTGATCACCTCCGCGCGCGACACCGTGCCCGACCGCATCGCCGGTCTGCAGGCGGGTGCCGATGACTATCTGCTCAAACCTTTTGATCTGGACGAACTGGTGGCGCGCGTGCGCGCGCTGCTGCGTCGCACGGCCGGCTCCGGTTCCCCCACCCTGAAGGCCGGCGCGCTGGAACTGGACCCGGCGCGCAAGACCTTGCTGCAGGCCGGTGTGGCGGTGGAACTGTCGGCCAAGGAATTCGCCGTGCTGGAGGCCCTGATGCAGCGTCCAGGCACGGTGCTGTCGCGGGCGCAGCTTGAAGAGTCGGTCTACGGCTGGGGTGAGGAAGTGGGCAGCAATGCCGTCGAGGTGCATCTGCACCACTTGCGCAAGAAGCTCGGTGCAGCGGCCATCCGCAACGTGCGCGGCGTCGGCTATCGGCTCGCCGAAGACTGAAGCGCGGCATGCGGTCGATCACCCGCACTCTCGTCGCCTGGGTGATGGGCGCACTGTGTCTGGGTGGCCTGGTGATCGTCGGCGTGACCTACCTGGCGACGCTGGAAGAATTCAACGAGGCTTTCAACGCCGACCTCAGGAATGTCGCCGAAGCACTCGGCACACATCGTCGCCCCGAGATCGCACCGACCGGCCCGGCGCTGGTGCGTTTGCACGAACGCACCGATGTCGCCGACCCGGCAGAAATCGTGACCTTGACCTGGACCGCCGACGGGCGCCTCGTGTTCTCTTCCGACCCGCGGGTGGCGGTCCCCTTCAGAAGGCACGAAGCGCTCACCCGGCTGCGCATTGGCGGCGAAGACTGGGTGCTTTACACCGATGTCAGCGTCGGTGGCGTGACGCAGGCGGCGCAGCGTCTGTCAGGGCGGCATGAGACCGCCGTCGAATCGGCGTCGAAGATCATCGTGCCGATGCTGGGCATGGTGGTGTTCGTCGCCGCGTTGATGCTGTTCGCGCTGCGTCGCGGGCTGGCGCCGCTGGACGCGGCGGCGCGGGACATCGCCGCGCGCACCGCCGGTTCGCTGTCGCCGGTGCAGACCGATGGCGTCCCGGCCGAGATCTTGCCGCTGGTCGGCGCCATCAACGGCCTGATGACACGGTTGGCGCAGGCCATGCACCACCAGCGCAACTTTCTGGCCGACGCCGCACACGAATTGCGCACGCCGATCACGGCGTTGCGCCTCCAGTTGCAAATGCTGCGGCGGTCGCAGACCGACACCGATCGAGCCACCACGATGGACCAACTGCAGGCAGGCATCGACCGCGCGCAGCGCTTGATCGAAAAGCTGCTGCAGGTGGCCAGGGCCGAGCCCGATGTCGCTGTGCCAAAGCGCGAAGCGGTCGATCTGGCGGAACTGGCGCGCTCGGCCGTGGCACGGATGAGCACGAAGGCCGATCAGCAGCAGCTGGACCTGGGCGCTGTGGGCGCGCATGGCCCGGTGGTCGCCGGCGATCCCGACCAACTGGCCGTGCTGCTGGACAACCTGGTTGAAAACGCCTTGCGCTACACGCCCGCTGGCGGTGCGATCGACGTGACAGCCTGCCTGCTGGACGGCCTGCCGACCTTGCGCGTCATCGACACCGGCCCAGGCATTGCCACAACCGAGCGTGAACAGGTGTTCGGGCGCTTCTACCGGGGCCGTGACGTGTCCCGGACCGCAAGAGAGCCAGGGGGAAGCGGACTTGGCCTGGCGATCGTGCGCGCCATTGCCGAACTGCACGACGCTGCCGTCTCCATGCACGACGGCGGCGGGACCGATGGTGGCGGATTGGAAGTGCGGGTTGCGTTCAATTCCCGTCAATGACGTTGACGGTCTCGAGAATTCGACTCATCGGGCGCAGCACGATGTCCGCGTCGATCAACCACCGTTCGAAGGTTTCGCCCGACAGGACCTTGAACTCGGCCAGCCGGGCTTCCAGAATCGGATCAACGCCGTTGAAAGGGAGGCTCGGATGGCACATCAACAGGTCTGCAGTGGCGGCCACGGACAGCCAGTCTCTGAAGTGCGCCGCGAAGATGTCGGGGCCGTCGCTGAATGCATGGACACCGAGCAGTCTGCGGTTGTGGCCGAGCGCCCGCAGACGCGCGGCCTTCGTCATCTCGGCAGCACCCAGGGCACCGATCAACCACGACTTGACGCCAAATGCCGGCCCCTTGGTCAGGGCCGGCCTGACCGTGCTGCGCAACCACGGCCGGCGGCCGGGGTAGCGACTGCACAACTCGTCGATCAGCTCGGCGCGCACCACCGGGAACTGATGCACGTGCTGGTGGCCGTCGACATAGTCGGGCGGGCGGCCGACGGCCTGCTCGAAGGCATCGAGCTGGCGCCGGATCTCCGCGCGCAGCAGTGGCCGGTCGATGCGGCCCGACCAGCAGTCGAAGATCAAGCGCCACAGAGGGCGGCGCTCGAGGCAGCCGCAAGGGGACTCGGTCAGGTCCAGGTGCAGGCCGAGATCGACGCCATCGGCATGCTGGTGATGGCGCGCGAGATCGACGAGCGCGCGGCTGCCTTGCGGCCATGCCGCAGCGCCGACCATGCAGCCAATCGCGTGCACCCGACCCGCCGCCGCCAGCAGCAACGCCGCCTGGTTGATGCCCTCATGCAGGCCGTAGTCGTCGACTGCAATGCAGATGGCGCGCGGCAAGCTGTCGCCGTGGCCGCTGTGCAACCGAGGTTCTCGCCGCGCTGCCGAGCGCAAGCCGGCCGCATCGACTGGTTCATCGCGGTGGGCTGCACCGCCGCCCTGGTGCATTGGGCGGTCGTTGTGGGCCTGGTCAGTGGCGCCGGCTGGCGGCCGCTGGCAGCCAACGTCGCCGGGTGGCTGGTGGCCTTCGGCGTGTCGTACAGCGGTCATCGGCGCTGGACCTTCCGCGACCAGGACGCGCCGCTGCAGCGATCCCTGCTGCGATTCTTCCTGGTCTCGGCCACAGGCTTCCTCGTCAACGAGGGTGTCTATGCGCTGTTGCTGGACTGGAGCGTGCTGCGCTACGACGCCGTGCTGGCGATCGTGCTCGTCGTGGTGGCCGGTTTTACCTACTGGCTGGGTCGACACTGGGCGTTCCTGCGCAGCGAAGCGCCTTGAAGACGTCGGGGCGGCTGGCATCGATGTTCCACAGCCGGATATCGCGCTGGCTCGCCACCACCGGTACGAGCCGCAAGACAGGATAGGTTGCGACAGAACCAACCGGGCCGACCACCCAGGCGCCGACCGTCTTGCACAAGCTGAGCGGCAGCGCATCGGGCATCAGCAACGCTGCCTGCGCACGAGCCGGCGCGAAGCGGCCCGCGTCGATGAGTTCGCTGTGCCAGTCGTCCCGCGGATTTGCGGCTGCGTACTGCCAGTCGTCGAACACCGCCACCGGCGCCTGCAGCCGGGCATAGAACGGCAGGTCGTAGTAGTACTTGCCGAGCATCAGCACCGGCGCGTCAGGCGTGTGCAGCGCTGCAAGCGTGCCGCCAAGCTTGCGCAGGCTGTCCCGCTGCTGGAGCGCAATGCCGATCACGACAGCCAGGTTCAGCACGACCGTGGCGGCCAGGCTCAACAGCCAAGCCTTGCGCTTGCGGGATTCTGCGGCGCCCCAAAGCGTGAAGCCGCGCGCCATCAGGGCGGCCAACGGGGGCACGGCCGGAAAGATGTAGCCCACCAGCTTCGACGCCGGGATCGAAAAGAACAGCAGCACCAGGCCGAACCAGCACGCCATCAGCAAGGCGACGAGACGACCGTTGGTGTCGGCTGTGGCCGCGGCTGCGGTCGGCTGCTTGCGATTGCCCATCAACCATGGCAGCCACGGCAGACTCGCCAGCAACAGCACCGCCGGATAGAACCAGACCGGCCAGACGTTGTTGAAGCCGCCGGCGGCGAAGCGCTGGAAGTGCTGGACCACGAAGAAGTAATGCAGAAAGTCCGGAAAACGCTGCTGCATGGCCCAGAACCACGGCACTGCGATCACTGCAAACAGCAGCAGCCCGGGCCACCACAGCAGCTGCCCCATCAGGCGCCAGCGACGCAGCAGCAGCAGCCACAGCAGCAGCGTCCCGCCAGGAATGACGATGCCGATCAGTCCCTTGGCCAGCACACCAAGCGCAGCCGTGGCCCAGGCGCCGGCCAACGCGACACGCCAGGGCCTGCCGGCATCGATCGACAGCGCCGCATCGGCACCGAGCACGATGGTCGCCGTGATGCAGCCGGCCACCAGCATGTCCAGGTTGGCAAACTGCCCACCCAGAAAGTACAGCGGCTGGGCCAGCAGCGCCACGGCCGTCAGGTCGGCCGCGCGCTCACCCCACCACCGGCGCAGGAACCACCACAGCGAAAACGCCCCCAGCGCAGCACCGGTCACCGACGCCAACCGCCCGGCCCATTCGTGCAGACCGAAGAGCGACATCGACGCTGCGGTGATCCAGTAGAACAGCGGCGGCTTGTGGAAGAAGGGCAGACCATTGAGCGTGGGGGTGAGCCAGTCGCCCGAATGCATCATTTCCCAGGCCACGCCGACGTAGCGTCCTTCGTCGGGCAGCATCAATGGACGCAGCCACGCTGTCGCCACCAGCGCCAGCAATATCAGCGCAAGCACGGCCATCGGCTTGTGACGCCCGCCGACGTGACCGGCGCGCATCAAGCGTCCTGCTCTGGCTGTCCGCGGCCCAGGTGTTGCTTGACAACGTAGATCGGCCTTCGCTTGACCTCTTCAAAGATGCGACCGACGTACTCGCCGACGATGCCCACCGAAATCAACTGGATACCCGCGAACAGCATGAGGCTGACGACGATGGTGGTCCAGCCGCTGACCGCATTGCCTTCGATCAGGTACCGGACCACCTCGAAGCCGCCGTAGAGAAAGGCGCAGGTGGCCAGCAGGCAACCGACTGCGCTGACCGCGCGCAAGGGCCAGGTCGTGAAGGCGGTCAGACCGTCGAGCGAGAGGCGGATCAGCCGCCATGCGCTGAAATGGCTGCGGCCATGCGCGCGGACTGCTGGCACGTAGGGCACGGCCACGGCGTCGAAACCGACCCAGGCATAGAGACCCTTCATAAATCGGTTGCGCTCGGGCAGGGCCATCAAGGCATGGACGACGCTGATGTCCATCAGGCGAAAGTCGCCGGCACCGGACGGCACCCGGAAACGATCGGCAGCGTTGACGAGTGCGTAGAAGGCCCGGGTGCCCAGCCGTTTGAACACGCTTTCGTCGCTGCGATCTTCGCGCAAGGCATAGACCACGTCGGCGCCCTCGTGCCAGCGGTTGACGAAGTTCTTGATCAGTGCCGGCGGGTGCTGCAGATCTGCATCCATCAACACCACGACCTGCCCAGTGGCCAGTTCGAGACCGGCAGTCAATGCGGCTTCTTTGCCGAAGTTGCGCGACAGCAGCAGCGATGTGAAGCCAGGGCGTTGCGCCCAGCGCGCCATGAGCAAGGGCGTTGCATCGGTGCTGCCGTCGTCCACCACGATGACGTGCCAGTCGTCGCTGCAGTCGGTCAGGCAGGCGCTGAGCAGCGGCAACAGCTCGGCCAGATTCGCGGCTTCGTTGTAGGCCGGGATCACGCAGCACAGACTGGGCCGCAGCGGCCGCCGGGAAGCTGTCTCCATCGGCAGACTGCGGTGACCGGCAGTAGTGGTGTCGGTCAGTGACTGCACCAAGTCTTCCATCGGGTCGCGCCTCTTCGGCGCGGCATTGCGTGACAAGCGGTCCATCAGTTGTTCTCGATCGTTCAGGATCTCG
The DNA here is from genome assembly GCA_030853725.1 of Pseudomonadota bacterium. Lineage (GTDB taxonomy): Bacteria > Pseudomonadota > Gammaproteobacteria > Burkholderiales > Burkholderiaceae_C > Rubrivivax. The sequence continues at coordinate 9,126 of JALYUN010000335.1, forward strand.
GCCGCTCGAGTCGCCGGCCAACTGTCCTTGGCTGACCATAGGTCCACGACACATGGACACTCGAGGCTTCGAGGTCCGGGATTGTGTCAACGAAATGGTCCGCCTTGCCATTCTGCAAGCGAGGATATGTGGTTCTGCCGGCCACACCATGACAGCGCCGCCCTGGGGCAAAACTGATCGCGCAACCTCGGTGCCGCGAAGACGATCACGCGACGCTGTCGTTGCCTGGCAGCCCGGGTCTAGACCGCTGGCGTTGAGGCCGTCTGCGCATGCCGCCTCAGGCCAGCCGCCGCGCCGCGGCGCGCGAAGTCCACGGCCTGCTCGGGTGGCAAGGCTGGCGCAAATGCAAAACCCTGGCCCTGGTCGCAGCCTTCGCGCTGCAGCCACTGCGCCTGCAGGTCGGTCTCGACACCCTCGGCCACCACGACCAGGCCGAGCTGGTGCGCCATGCCGATCATGGCGCGCACGGTCTGCTGGCTCTCCAGCGCCTGCGGCAGACCGGCGACGAAACTTCGATCGATCTTCAGCGTGTCGATCGGCATCTTGGCCAGGAAGCTCATCGTCGAATAGCCGGTACCGAAGTCGTCGATCTGGATGTGGAAACCAAGCTGCCGCACACGGCGCAGCCTGCCGGCAAATTCAATGTGGTCCAGCGCCAGCGAGGTCTCGGTGATTTCCAGTTGCAGCCACTGCGGCAGAGTCGGGTCCTGCGCCAGCGCTTGCTGCACGAAATCGATGAAGCGCGGGTCGTGCAGCTGTTTGCTCGACAGGTTGACCGCGATGGGCACCGCCAGACCTTGCGCGCGCCAGGACCTGCCCTGCGACGCAGCCTGCCTGAACACCCACTCGCCCAGGCGTGAAATGAAGCCCGAGCGTTCGGCGGCTTCAATCAGGGCCGCCGGCCCCTGCAGGCCCGCCGGTGTGCGCAGGCGCAGCAGCGCCTCAAAGCCGACGCAGGCGCCGTCGCTCAAGCGCACCTTGGGCTGGTAGTGCATCAGCAGGTCACCCCCGTTGAAGGCGGTGTGCAACTGCTGCAGCGCCTGGGCGCGCGCGGCCTCGCGCATGCCGATGTGGGAGTCGTGCAGACGCGCGGTGCTGCGGCCGGCGCGCTTGGCCTCACGCAGGGCGCACTCTGCGGCGGCCAGCACGCCGTCTGGCTGCACACCATGCAAGGGTGAGATGGACACCCCGACCGACACGCTGGCATAGATCGGTTGGCCAGCCACCAGGAGCGGCTGGCAAAAGGCGTCCACCATCTGCTGCGCTGCGGCCAAGGCCATCGCCGGCTCTTCCATGCCTTCGACGACGAGGAAGAATTCATCGCCACCCGCCGGCAGCAGCATCCGGCGCGCCGGCGCTGCGCTGCGCAGCCGCTGCGCAATCGCCTGCAGCAACTGGTCACCGGTGGTGTAGCCGTAGGCGTCGTTGACGAGATTGAAGCGGTCGCAGTCGATCACGAATGCGGTGAATGGCGGTTGGTGCCGGTGCCGGGGCCGATGCCGCTCAAGGACGGTGCGCAGGGCCACGATGCAGGCTGCGCGGTTGCGTGAACCGACGCCGGGCGGCACGGGCACGGGCGCAGCGCAGTCATCGCCCCATCGCCACTGC
>JALYUN010000348.1 GCA_030853725.1 Pseudomonadota bacterium
TCAGTGAAGACCAGCGGTGGCGGCATTTCGTCTGCGACGGGGGCTGTGATTTCGGCAACTGCGTTCATGGCGCTAACTCCTGTTCGGCCGCATATGGTACGCGGCGAGCAAAGACATGGGTGCGACCGGCCAAAACGCAAGCCGCAGACCTGGGCCCACCACGTGCCCGCCGGGGAACCGGCTTTGCCGGGCCGCCAGCGGGCGCCCCCTAGAGGGGGAGCGCCGCAGGCGCCCCGGGGTGGACAACTTATCGCTTGCTGAACTGCTTGCGGCGGCGGGCGCCATGCAAGCCGACCTTCTTGCGCTCGACTTCGCGCGCGTCACGCGTGACATATCCAGCGCGGCTGAGTTCGGGTTTCAGCGCCGCGTCGTAGTCGATCAGCGCCCGGGTGATGCCGTGGCGCACAGCGCCGGCCTGGCCGGATTCACCGCCGCCCTGCACGTTGATCTTGATGTCGAAGGCGTCGTTGTTGGCCGTCAGCAGCAGCGGCTGGCGAATGATCATGATGGACGTCTGCCGTCCGAAGTAGTCGTCAATGGTCTTGCCGTTGACCATGATCTGGCCGCTGCCCTTCTTGATGAAGACGCGAGCCACACTCGACTTGCGGCGGCCGGTGCCGTAGTTCCAGGTTCCGATCATCGCTGTGTCCTCAAAACTCTAGCGGTTTGGGCTGCTGAGCGGTGTGCGGGTGCGTGGCACCGGCATAGACCTTCAGCTTCTTGACCATGGCATAGCCGAGAGGGCCCTTGGGCAGCATGCCCTTGACGGCCTTCTCCAGCGCGCGTCCGGGGTGCTTCGCTTGCATGTCCTTGAAAGACGTGCCGTAGATGCCGCCGGGGTAGCCCGAATGCCGGTAGTAGATCTTGTCGGTGGCCTTGGCGCCGGTGACGCGGAGCTTGTCTGAATTGACGACGATGATGAAATCACCGGTGTCGACGTGAGGCGTGTAAATGGCCTTGTGCTTTCCGCGCAAACGGCGTGCTGCTTCGCTGGCAACACGTCCGAGCACCTTGTCGGTGGCGTCAATCACAAACCACTCGTGCTTCACTTCGGCCGGTTTGGCGCTGAAGGTCTTCATGAGGGTCTCTTTAAAAATCCGCTGACGCGCGCGGAAAAAATCGCGGCTTGGCGGACGGTAAAACGGTCGCTTCGGCCGCCGGGGCTACTCGGTACTGCTTGGATCGTTGCAGCCTCTCGAAGCCCTGTTGAAACGCGTCGAAAGCGTCTTCAGCCGGTTGCCCCACCACGCAAGGCTCGAAAGCCAAGCTGTAGTCGGGCGTTCTCCAGGACCGGAATCAGGAGAACCTGGAAGTATATAACGCTTCGACCCGTCGCTAGCCCACCGTACCCGGTCGGCGCCAGTGCGCGATCGGAAAGCCGGAATCGGCGGCAATTGCACACTTCCGGGCACCCGGTACAGCCGGCGCGCCATGCGGGATCTTCCTTTTGAGGGAAAACCCTAGTTCAATCGCGTAGGATCCTTCGATGGTCAGACTAGATACGCCGCGCAGCCCCGACGCCAAGCTGCTGAACGATGCACTGCCGTCGCTGGCCGCGCAGCTCGCACCGAGGCCGCCTGCCAGGCGATCGTGGGTCCCCATCCGCGGCTTGAGTGCGCGGCACCGCCAGCGCCTGCTGGCCCACTTGCTGGCGCTCAGTGGCGACGACCGCCTGCTGCGCTTCGGCTACACCGCCAGCAACGAGCGCATAGCCGCTTATGTGGAACAGATCGATTTCGAGCACGACCAGGTCTTCGGTGTATTCGACCGGGGCCTGCACCTGATTGCGCAGGCGCATCTGGCTTTCGATTCCGCGGCCGAGCCTGCGTCGGCCGCAGCGGAATTCGGCACTTCGGTTCTGCCAAGAGCGCGCGGTCAGGGCATAGGGTCGCTGCTGTTCGACCATGCGGTGCTGTTGGCCCGCAACCGCGGCGTGCGCGAACTGCGAATTCATTTGCTGCGGCAGAACCAAGCGATGCTGGCCATCGTCAGGCGGGCGGGCGCGGCGATCGACTTCGACGGCGGTGACGCTACAGCCAAGGTGCTCCTGCCAGCCGACACCCTGGGCTCGCGGATCGGCGAGATGATCGGCCACCGCGCAGCAGAACTGGACTATCGATGGAAGCGCCGCGGCCACCTTCCGGAATCGAAGCCAGAACCCTTGGTGGGTGCAGAGCCGCCCGCGTGACGTTGTGGGCGAACGCGCCGCCGCCACATCCGGTTGACGGGGATTGCACGCCGAGGCAGCGGCTAACATCCGCGCCAAGTGAGCGGTATGGCGCGTGCACCATGCTTGCCGACATGAAAGTCGTTGTCATCGGGGGGATGGCGCCACGGTAGATTGGCGACGCCCCGGCGCGGCGTCGATGCCCCGCGAGCCTGACCGTCCATGTACCAAAGCCTTCCCTGGATTTTTGCTTCGTTGTCGGTGGTCCTGCTGCTGGCGGCGGGGGCGCTTGCTGGCCATGGCCGGCAACGCCGCGCGCGGCCACCCTTGCCTACCGAATGGAGCCTGCGTTCGCGACCGGTCTTCAGTGTCCACGAACGCAGGGCCTACAGACTGTTGTGCGAAGCCCTGCCGCACCATGTGGTGCTGGCCAAGCTGCCATTGGTTCGCATTTGTCAGCCCAACGACCCCGAAGAGGTCGGCTACTGGTATGAACTGCTGGGCAGCACCCACGTGAATTTCGCTGTCTGCAGCACCAATGGGCGCGTGCTCGCGGCGATCGATCTCGTGACAGAACGCAGCGTCTCGCGCCGCTCGATGCAGATCAAACAGTCGGTGCTGAGCGCCTGCCGCGTGCGCTACCTGCGCTGCCAGCCCGAACACCTGCCGTCGATGGCCGAGCTGCAGCTGCTGGTGCCGCACAGCGGCGGCGCCAGTCGCGGCGCTCAGCCGGCGGCGGTCATTCATGCCGCGCGCGAAACGCTGCACGCCGCGGTGTCGCGAGGCCGTGAACGCCGCACCCTGTGGCAGGACTCTGGTTCACTGCACGACTCGTTCTTCAGCGTCGACGACAGCCGCGACGAGTTCAGCGCTTCCAGCCTGTTCGGCTCGCTTCGGGGTGAATTCAGAGGCGAACCTGCGCCGCCAGCTGAAAGCGGCGTGAGCCGGTCACCGCGCATCGCCGGCGCGCCGGGCGCGATGGCGGCCCCGGGCGTGCGACCTTCGTTGCGCCACTGAACCGAAGTCTCGAAGTACCCCCGATTGGACTACGCCACGCTCGACCCGCAACAGGTACTGGACGCGCTGGACGCCGTCGGGCTGCGCGGCGACGGCCGGGTGCTGCAGCTCAACTCCTACGAGAACCGGGTGTTCCAGGTTTTCCTGGAAGACGGCTCGGCCGTGGTCGCCAAGTTCTACCGGCCCGGTCGCTGGAGCAATGCGCAGATCGTCGAAGAGCATGGCTTCGCACTCGAACTCGCTGCTGCCGAAGTGCCTGTGGTGCCGCCGCTGGCACTGTCGGCGGCGGCCGGTGCGCCGGGCCTGACGCTGCAGGGCGAGCCGCCCACGCTGGCTTGCTTGACGCTCGGCGCCACAGCGCACCGTTATGCGATCGCGCAGCGCTGCGCGGGCCGCGAACCCGAACTCGAAGACCCGGCCACGTTGCAGCAACTGGGTCGATTCATCGGACGGCTGCACGCCGTGGGACGGCAGCGGCCCTTCGTCCAGCGCCACCGGATGGACGCCCGCGCCGACGGCCGGCGCGCGCTGAAATTACTGCTGGATGGCGGCTTCGTGCCGCCGACGGAAGCCGCCGCCTGGCAGTCGGCCTGCGAACGCGCGCTGGACGCCGTCGAGTCTGCATTCAGCGCAGCGGCACCGCTGGCCACGCTGCGTTTGCACGGCGACTGCCATCTGGGCAATGTGCTGTGGCGTGACAACAAACCGCATGTAGTCGACCTGGACGACGCGATGCAGGGCCCGGCGGTGCAGGATCTGTGGATGCTGGTCAGCGGCGACCACGCGACGATGGCGCGGCAACTGAACGATTTGCTTGCGGGGTACGAACAGTTCTGCGAATTCGACGACCGCGAGCGGCGCCTGATAGAGCCGCTGCGCACATTGCGCATGTTGCGCCACAGCGCCTGGCTGGCCGAGCGCTGGAGCGACCCCAGCTTCCCGCTCAACTTTCCGTTCTTCGGCAGCGCGGCCTACTGGTCTCAGCAGACCGCGCAACTTCGGGAACAACTCGAGCTGATGCGCTGATCAGGCGGCCAACAGCCTGTTGACGCGCTGCACGTAAGCCGCCGGGTCGTCCAACTGCCCGCCCTCGGCCAGCAACGCCTGGTCGTAAACGATCTGCGCCAAGTCTTCGAACTGCGCGTCGGCGCTGGATTCCAGCTTTTTCACCAAGGCATGCGCGGGGTTGACTTCCAGAATCGGCAGGCGACTCCCACCGCCGGGCGCCTCTTGTCCGGCCTGCTTCAAGAGCCGCGCCAGGTGCGCGCTCATGTCGCCCTCTTCAACCACGATGCAGGCGGGTGAGTCCACTAGACGCGTGGTCACGCGCACGTCCTTGGCGCGCTCTTTCAGCACAGTCTTCAGTCGCTCCAGCAAGGGCTTGAAAGTCTCGGCGGCTTCCTCGGCTTGTTTCTTCTCGGCTTCGTCTTGCAGTTTCGAGAGGTCGACCCCGCCCTTGGCCACGCTCTGCAGTGGCTTGCCGTCGAACTCGTACAGGTGCTGCAGCATCCATTCGTCGACCCGGTCGGTCAGCAGCAGCACCTCGATCCCCTTCTTGCGAAAGATCTCGAGTTGCGGGCTGCTCTTGGCCTGTACCAGCGTGTCAGCCGTCAGGTAATAGATCGGCTCCTGGCCTTCCTTCATGCGGCCGATGTAGTCGCTAAAACTGACTCCCGAGTCGGCCGTGGTCGACGAAAAGCGCAACAGCTTCGCCAGCCGTTCCTGGTTCGCGTGGTCCTCGCCGATGCCTTCCTTCAACACCGAACCGAACTGGCTCCAGAAGTCGGCGTATTTGTCTTTTTGGTTCTCGGCTACGTCTTCCAGCATGCTCAAGACGCGCTTGGCCGAACCTTCGCGAATCGCCTTCACGTCACGGCTTTCCTGCAGCAGTTCGCGGCTGACATTGAGCGGCAGGTCGGCGCTGTCGATCACGCCCTTGACGAAGCGCAGGTACACCGGCATCAGCGCCTCGGCGTCGTCCATGATGAACACGCGTTTGACGTACAGCTTCACGCCGCCGCGCTTGTCGCGGTTCCATAGATCGAACGGCGCCTTGGCCGGCACGTACAGCAGTTGCGTGTATTCGGTGCGGCCTTCGACCCGGTTGTGGGTGTAGGCCAGCGGCGGCTCCTGGTCGTAGCTGATCTGCTTGTAGAAGTCCTTGTACTGCGCGTCGGTGATCTCGCTTTTCGGGCGCGTCCACAACGCCGCCGCCTTGTTGACGGTTTCCCATTCGTCGGTCGGCACCTGCTCCTTCTTTTCCTCGTCCCATTTCGTCTTGGGCATCAAGATCGGCAAACTGATGTGATCGGAGTATTTGCTGATGATCGACTTCAGCTTCCAGGCCGAGAGAAACTCTTCCTCACCATCACGCAGGTGCAGGATGACGTCGGTGCCCCGCTGCGTCCGGTCGATGTTTTCGACTTCGAAGTCGCCGCTGCCCGTGCTGCTCCAGCGCACTCCTTCGGATGCCGGCAAACCGGCGCGGCGGGTCTCGACTGTCAAGCGGTCGGCAACGATGAAGCCGCTGTAGAAGCCGACGCCGAACTGGCCGATCAAGTTCGCGTCCTTCTTCTTGTCGCCTTCGAGCTTGCTCATGAATTCGCGGGTGCCGCTTTTGGCGATGGTGCCCAGGTGGGCCACGGCTTCGTCGGCGCTCATGCCGATGCCGTTGTCGCGGATCGTCACGGTCTTGGCTTCGGCGTCGAACCAGACGCGGATTTCCAGATTGGGCTGGTCTTCGTACAGTTCGTTGTGGTCCAGCGCCTCGAAGCGCAGCTTGTCGCAGGCATCGGACGCGTTGGAAACCAACTCGCGCAGGAAGATTTCTTTGTTGGAGTACAGCGAATGCGTGACCAGATGCAGGATCTGCTGCACCTCGGCCTGGAAGGAGAGGGTCTTCTTGTCCATGGGGTCGTCACTCAAAAAAGGAAAACGGGTTGGCAGACAGATGCGGCCACCTCCCCGCATTTTCAACGGGCGGTACGGCGCCCAGCGGAATCGATCCAGCGTCGTTCAGGCGGCGTCGAATGCCTCGCTGTCGACTTCGGCTGTGGTGGCAGGGCTGTAGCGTGGGCCGCTGATGGCCTTCGGATCGAAGTGGGCGTCCAACCGCGCCACCTGGGCCGGCGATAGCACGACGGTGGCAGCGGCCAGATCTTCTTCCAGGTGCGCAAGGCTGGTGGTGCCGGGGATCGGAATCACCAGTTCGCCCTGGTGCAGCAGCCAGGCCAACGCCAACTGCGCCGGCGTGCAGCCGACTTCATCGGCCAAGGCCTCGAAGCCTTCGAGCAGCTTCAAGTTGCGTTCGTAGTGCGTGGCTTCGAATCGCGGCATGCCACGGCGAATGTCCTTCGGCGCCAGGTTCGCCACGTCGCGCAGCGCGCCGGTCAGAAAGCCGCGCGCCACTGGGCTGAAGGCGACCAGCGCGACACCCAATTCGCGGCAAACGTTGAGCACGGCGATCTCTGGATTGCGACTCCACAGCGAATACTCGCTCTGCAGCGCGCTGATCGGGTGTTCGGCATGGGCTTTGCGCAGCGTGGCCGCAGAAACCTCGCTCAACCCCAGCGCGCGCACCTTCCCCTGGCGGAGCAGGTCGGCCATGGCACCGACACTTTCCGCAATCGGCACCCGTTTGTCCCAGCGGTGCAGGTAGTACAGGTCGATCACGTCGGTGCCCAAGCGCCGCAGGCTGTCTTCGCAATTGCGGCGAATGGCTTCGGGCCGTCCGTCGATGACACGTGTGGGCTTGCCGTCGTCGCCGGTCACGCCGGCCATGCCGCCTTTGCTGCACAACGTGATGCGGCTGCGGTGCGACTTCAACACCGGTCCGACCAGCGATTCGTTGGCGCCGAAACCGTACAGCGCAGCGGTGTCGAACAGCGTCACGCCCTGGTCGAGCGCCGCTTGCAGCAGGCGTATGGCGTCATCGGTCGAGGGCGGTAGGCCGTACGCGTGGCTCAGGTTCATGCAGCCGAGGCCGATGGGCGAAACGGTGAAGGGACCGATGCGGCGGGCACGGGGCGCCGGGCGAGAATGGGTGTTCAAGGGAGCTGTTCTTTCATGCGGGAAATCGTCTTCAAGGGCAAGGAGTATGTCTACAACCACCACCTGACGGTGCCGTACCGGCCGCTGGTGGTGCACGCAGACAAGGGCGTCGGCGCATCCGACCTGTCGGGCAACCTGGTGATCCAGGGCGACAACCTGTCGTGCCAAGGCATTCGACATGCCGAAGGCGTGGGCTTCGCCCCGCTGCCGTTTGCGCTACATCGCGAAGGCTAGAAAAAGATGATTTCGAAAATTGGCGCCACACCCGAAGCCGACGCCCGCTTCAAGCAGTCACTGCAGGCCTTCAAGCAGTCGTTGTCCCGATTGAAGGAAGCGCTGGCAGTGGCAGAAACCGAACTGGTGCGCTAAGCGTTGATCCAGCGCTTCGAGTTCACGTTCGAGATAGCCTGGAAAGCGGCTTACCGCTGGTTGCGGGCGCGTGATGCCGGCGTGGCACAAGAAGCCTTTGCGGTGCTGCCGCGGGCCTTTGCCAACGGGCTGATCGATCACGGACGAGGTCGTCTGGACCGAACTGCGCCGCCAGCGCAACCTGACTTCGCACACCTACGACCAGACGCTGGCGATCACGGTGGCTGCCTTCGTGCGCAAGGATGGGGTGGCGGCGTTTGAGGATCTGATGGCGTAATTGAAGCACCGCGCCGACGAATGAGCACCGAGTTCGGGCTTGCCGCCGCCACCGTGCGCGACCTGCGTGCGGTGTTCGACGCTACGCCCGGCCTGCGCCGGGTACAAATCTTCGGCTCGCGCGCCACGGGCACGGCCGGAGTTGCTTCCGACATCGACCTGGCACTGGACGCACCCGGCTGGACCACGCCGGAACTGGGCACCGTGTTGCAGCGGCTGGAAGCGCTGCTCTTGGTGCACAAGCTGGACGTGGTGCATTGGCAGGCCGTGACCGACCCGACTTTCGTTGCCGAGATCGAACGCGACCGCCGTGAGTTCTGGGCGCCGCTGCAGCGTGCAGCCGACGTGGAGGCCGTGGGCGGCAGGACGCTGTAGGTGCTTGCGGCCGACCTGTTTGCACAGGGGACTAAAGCCAGGGCGGTCGATCAGCCTGCGCTTTCCATGCCGTGGTCCTGCAGCACGGCCATCGCCGCTGGCGAACGCACGAAATCCAGAAAGTCACCAGCCGCATCGGCATGCGCCGAGTCGCGTCCGATGGCAGCGCTGAAAACGGTGACGAGCTCGGCGGCCTGCGGCAAATCGCCGAGCACGTCGACCCCGTCGTGGAACATCAGTTCGCTGCGCTGCTGGAAGC